>NZ_JANQVQ010000156.1 GCF_030730205.1 Paraglaciecola sp. | reverse complement strand
CATCAATGGAGTTTGTTGTTTAAAGTCACATATATTAATTTGGTTAGGCGCAAATTCTGCTAAAACCATTAACCCATTGCGGATATTATTAAGAATGCCGTTAACCATTCCTCTTTCATATAACTTTCCCCCTGTAAAACCGCTCAAAATGTTCTTGCGGATCCTCTGAAAGCCTTTTAACCAAAACATCAAGATACTGTCGGCTTTTACATAAGGCAAAGGTTTGTTCAAAAGCTTCTTGTGCTGTTTGAACCACGTCAATAGGGCAGAGTTATCGCCCGCAAACACTAGTTTTGTGACATGTTCCAGCTGCGATTGAATTAGTGGCAATTGTTTTTTAAACTGCGGGTAAGGCTTATATAAGTTATCCCAGAAAAAAGTAGCACACTCAACAGCGACGTCCTCTAAATTAGGCTGCTGAAAAATGCCTGGCATATTCTCCAGACAATCCCATTCCAGTATCGATTCGAAATACGTGGTATGGTTTTCAGGGATTAACCTTTGATTTGAAACAGCCAATGCCAGACAATCTCTTGCAAGCTCACCTTTCATTGAACCAAAACTACCTGCACCGCAGCGTTTAAATGCTGCACGCATCACTTCAGTTGCTTTATCAAACTGATTCGAGTTAACTAAATGTCTGGATTCCAGTCTGAGTAAATTGACATTTTGCCAACCTTCGTAAGCAGCATTAGTCTTTGCTTGATTTAGTAAACCATCAACAAGGCTATATGAATCTTTACTAAACTTTTCATTTCGGATCAGTATATTTTCCAGTTTTAATGCAATGATCTGGAGCTTCTCATCGTCTGTAACCGCTATCTCTTCCAACCGCTGGTATGCCGCGGCATAGCCCTTATTACTAAGCTTTTGGAGAACCAACGTTGTCAGAGCTTGAAATATCGTAACTTTCTGAAATGCCCGCCATGGCGATCCGGCCTTTACCTCTTGTATTGCTGTTGAGACCTGCTCTAATAACTTCTCATAAAGTGAGATCAGCTCTAACCGGGCTATAGAGGGAAAGAGCATGCCTCGCTCATTACAGCTAAAGATATCTATTATCCCACCTTCTGATTGCAGCTGAGAAAAGATGAAATTCAGTGGCCCCGCCAACTCCTGCGGCGAAGTGCTTGAAGCTGAATTTGTAATAGACAGGTACATCATTGCTTTTTCAAAGGGTGGTAATTTACTGTCAAACCAAATATTTTCATGGGCAATAAGAGTTGCTGTATCGTCGATATGTGAGTATGCGCGCTCTGCCTCAATGGTTAAGTTGTAAATTGCCTGAAAGTTGAACAAAAACTGTAATAGCTTATTTTTATTCGGATCGGAGCAATATTGGTCAACACCAGGACAAAGAAACTTAAGTAAACGACGATAGCCGTCTTGCACCATTCTGGCAAAAAGTAAGCGTGTTCTTATCAATGCAATTGGAGGCTTGGCATACCGAATGGCCAATAGGTTAATAAAACGCATTACCTCACTCTGCTCTGCATTACCTGATAACACACTCTCAATACGACCCGGTTCAATCATTGGAATTTCATGGCGCAGCTTTTCCGCATCGAGATTTTTTCTGGTTACAAAATCAAGAGCTTCTTTATAAACATCCTGATACTTTAAGTCTGCCGTTGGCGTAAAAGTGCCATTAAAAACGAGCATGGAATCATCGGAAAAATACTTTTCTATCGTATCAGGTGAAGGCAATGTGCCTTTTTTCCAGTTATTTAACGATCGGTAAACTGTCTCATAGCGGTCAATATTTGGATCAGAATTCATAGCCAAATCCTGTGAAACTCCATGAATAGAAGCGCCCATCAAGTCCAACAGCCAATCTACAACGTGGGTAACAGGTAGTGTTACAGCCTCATTTTCCAGGTTAGGCAAATACCAGAAGCGCCCACCGGGCATACCTTTATCGACTGGTTCTTCTAAACTCCAGAATGCAGCTTTCCTGGCAAAAAAAGGAACTATCCTGGATGCCGCTACCCACCAAACAATCTGCTGTTGAGAGGCGTTCAGGGTGAAACAATGCGCCTCAACGGCTTTGTTCGATGCTGAGAATTCAAAAAAGTTGTGCAGGATGTCTCTTACATCAGCTTCCACACCAAGTTTTTCGATAATTGCAGAAAAAATGTTACCGAGCATCTCTTGTCGTTTTTGCAACGACATCCCGGATTTGAATTTGTTCTTTGTTTTTGTTTGAAAGCTGCCGCAACCAAGACTTTCATACACTTCGAGCAGAATGGATTCAACTGATGGAAATCGGACCAAAATAAATTCTCTTTTTAATTGTTTAAAAAACAACAGCTTATGCGAAAAGATCAGGGTAGGTACGGCACTTTTCATAACGGCTAGTCCGTCTCGGCGGCAAGCTTAGCAGGCTTAACATGAGGAGCCTGAAACATGAATACTAACCATACCGAGACACTTGTAATTAACTGGCATATCACCGAAGTATGCAATTACAGCTGCCATTATTGCTACGCTGCCTGGAAAAAGCCTGATGAGAAACGCGAGTTGTTCCATGATTCAAATTCGACTAAAAAGCTTCTACTCGAACTATATAACTGTATCCAGTTCCAGTACAACAAATTGGATACCTCAAATTCCCCGACTTACAAAAAAGTACGATTGAATTTTGCAGGGGGCGAACCATTACTGTTATCAAAGAAACTTTTGCCAATTATGCTTGAGGCAAAAAAAATCGGGTTTGACGTGTCCATTATCACTAATGGCAGTTTGCTGACGGAAGAGTTAATGGCTCAGATGGCGCCGCTGCTAACTTGGTTTGGCATAAGCATTGATTCCACTCGGCTGTCTTCTAATCATTTAATCGGACGCCATACCACACATCAGCAAAAACTCGACGTTGATAGACTGCTCTCTATCATTGACATGGGAAAACAGGCCAACCCACACCTGAAAATAAAACTAAACACCGTAGTAAATGCGATCAATGTGTTGGACGATTTATCAGATATTGTCGAACGCTTAGCACCTCAAAAATGGAAAGTTTTACAGATGCTTCCCATCATCACAACGAAAAATGTGATTGATGAAGCACGTTTTGAAAAGTTTATCGCCCGTCATCACGCTTTTCAGAACATCATTTGTGCTGAAAAAAACGACGACATGCGTAATTCCTACCTGATGATCGACCCTCCTGGTCGCTTTTTTCAGAACAGCCTGGCTGAGGCAGGCTCTGGTT
>NZ_JANQVQ010000155.1:2579-3216 GCF_030730205.1 Paraglaciecola sp. | reverse complement strand
TAAAAGACTTCTTGCTGCAATTTCTTGGTTTGCTCTACTTGTTGTTTTGTACATTGTAGCAATATGGCCTTCATAAACCTCTTCAGGGGTTAATGCTCTGACTTCAGAAAGAGGGACTGCGATATTTGAACTTACCTTAATTGGCTGTGCGGCTTTATCCGGATATTGCGCCCGACACGCCCCGGTCATGGCTTTTACCGCCGCATCATGGGTAATGCCCTGCAGCTTCTCGCTTAAACAACTGGCGTAATCTTTTGCCTGCACCGGGCTTGCCAGCAGTAATGCACTGCATAAGGGTAAATAACCAAATACAAAACGGGCGTGGTGGGCAGGCATAGTGGCTCCTTGCTTGGGCTTATTATTTAACACGGCATTAAACACCGTTTAAGATAAAACAGTGGTGGTGAAATGGCAAACTTTGCCTTTTAGGCATTGGCTGTACAGGTTTTTATAAGCGCTGGATAATATTGTGCAATGCGTAATAATTCAAAAAAGAAAAATAGTATTTAGCGCTAAAGGCTTTTTAGGCATCGCTTTAGCGCTGGTCTTAACCAGTTAGGTGTTGCATCGCTGCTGCTGTCTGTGCCCAGGTTGGAGTAAAGCGGGGAGCCAAAAAATAGCACGCTATGAATTAGCT
>NZ_JANQVQ010000155.1:0-2569 GCF_030730205.1 Paraglaciecola sp. | reverse complement strand
GAATAATACTGTGCAATGCGAAGTAATTCAAAAAGGAAAAATAGGATTTTGCACAAAAGGTTTTTTAGACATCGAGGTTGATGCCAGGGTACAAACTTTCCGCTTTTTACGTTTAACCGGCAATATGCCCGGATAATACTCAGACCATACAGCAATAATCTTTAGTTAAGGTGCACTGTATGGCACAGCGACATATTACCAATCATGCTTCATTACTTGACTTGGCTATAGAGTTTGCCACGGCTTGCCACCATGGGCAACGGCGAAAATTCACTCAACAACCCTACATTGTGCATCCGCTGCGCGTGTTGTCGTTGGTGCAAAGTCGGGGGCTTTCTATCAATCATCTGATAGCCAGTGTGTTGCATGATGTAGTGGAAGATACCGCTGCCACCCTGGACGATATCGCAGCACACTTTGGCCCTCAGGTTTGCTATTGGGTGCAGGTGCTGACAAGGCCACACTTACCAGGCCATGTCTGCTTTCAGTGAAAAACGCCGATTTAATCGAATCTCAGTAAATATCCGCAATTGGCACAAAACCACGTTCTGAAGTGGCTTTCCCACTTTGAGATTTTGACGGTTAAGGCACTGCTATCAGAGTAGAATTTTGATTCAAGTGGTAAGTTTGCTGCAACGAGTGGTCCGATGGATTTGCAATGACTGGTAAGTTAGCTCTGCAATTGGGTGGTAAATTAAATGCAATTAACCAATTTGCTAAAGTAAGCGCGTTTCTGGGTAAAAGTTTTTTTGGGAAAGAACCATCAAGGTTCCCTATTTGACAAATGCTGAAGCATTATCGTTAGTTGTAGAGCTGAAAACTTTCTTAACGTAAAACCATTGTTAGTATGGTGGTGAACTTTAAAGCAAGATTTGGCATGTGTAATTAATAATGAGAAAAGGATGCAAAAATTGTTGGATATGGAAATTTTAGGGCCGTTTGATTTTCTACCTTTTCAACAAGGCGGTTTATCTCTATATAATGATCAGAATGCATGGAAACCTGGTATTTACTTCTGGGTGTATAACTTGAACGATTCGTTATTAATTAATTATATAGGTATTACTTCAACATCTATTGCCCAAAGACAATCTGCTCACTTATCTTCATTCTTCTCTGGCTTTTATGATATCTACGACGTTGACTCACTTTTAATTGGTCATCTAGATAAGGCATATACTCCTGGGGATGGCCATGAAAAGCTCTGTAAGTCGCAGGAGCATCTTGAAAAACAACTGAAGTTATTAAAGTTTTTTTTCGCGCCAGTTAGTGTTGAGCTTTCGGTGTTAAAGAGAGTTGAAACGGCCTTCATAAAACATGTTCGAAGCTCAAACGAATTTTCCAGAATATTAGATAATGGAAGTGTAAGTAGATATAGACGAGATGATGAAGCAGCTATTCACGTTTCTATCCATACAAAAACAGAAATTAGAGGTATGCCAAGTGAGCTTTTCGTTTAACACGAGTGCTTCATAACAAGACTGGAAAAGAAGTATAAACATATCCAAATAAAGCCTATTTTTGATGAACACAGATTTTTTAAAACGGCAATGAATACTGATACGTGTTCGAACTTAAAGTGAGGATTGTTTATATGAACGATGGCAAGTTATTAAAGAAGATTTTTACCTTTGGTGATTCTTCTGGGGCAGTTACTAAAAATTTTGTTAAAGATTGGCAATATAATTGGGTTGAGCATATCCATTTAACTGAACTTACTGAAGAAATCTTTAATACTTCAGATGATCATGAATTTTTTAGCCTTTATGTAATTGATATAAATACGTCATCATTAGATTTATTTGAATCAATAGCCAGCTTTTTAAAATACAGAAATAATTTTGAAGTCATAGCAATAAGTGAAAAGTCACTTTCACTAACCCAGATTGGGATATTAAGCAGAATTAACGATATATGTGAATATTCAAAAATTAAGCTTGTTGGACATGAATCTTTACCCTGTATTCTTGAATGTTACGCTCATGTTTTATGCGGTTGGTCGTATACTTGCATAGATTTCAATGACACTCATGAATGGCTGCATGCGGGAACCACTTTTCTTTCAGCTGGTAGTTATATAGATTTAGCTGTTAAAAACGAATTGCCTTACATGTTGTATTTGCAGCTAGCTGAGCTTAAAGCTAAATACGAAAATTTAGATCTTGAAGTTGCTGCACTTAATGTGGTTTTTTTAGGTGCTTATATTTCTCAAGATTTGTTTGTGGCATCATTGGCAATGGTATCGGGAAATTTTGGGCTTGATCTAAACCTCACTGTTCACAGCAATATTCAAGAAGCTAATCAAAATGGAAAAGTGGGTTTCAAAATATTCGCATCTTTAACGAAGAGATCAATTAGTACACAGCTTAGCGAAACTGATGCACCAGCTTTTCTTAGAGAGTAGGCTATGTTGAGGTCGATAGCCGATTCATTTGAAAATCTATATCAAGTTTAATCAACAAATTTACATTTGAACACCTTCCGTCTGTTATTGCTCTTAGCAATAAACTGAACAGCAGTTGGTCTCAATATTAAAAAATATTAATATCAATCACATAAATTTGCGTGA
>NZ_JANQVQ010000154.1 GCF_030730205.1 Paraglaciecola sp. | reverse complement strand
AAACCGCCGAAGAAGAAGCCCTAGACGATGATATTGATGCATATTTGGAAGGTTTGTAAAGTATATAATCTTTAACTTGTGGGCTTGAATCAGTTTATAATTTGCTTAGTAAATTCAGTAGCCTAATTTTTTTGTTTGAATTGGCTTAAGGTAGTCAATACAAGGAGTTTTTTTGGCCAGTTTTCGATGTTTAACCTTAGCCCTATTTCTTGTTTTAACAACAGCTGAAGATGCAAGTGCTTCACCTTGGATTGGGACTATAGACCCTCAATTACACGGTGATTTACAGATATTAAGTGAATGGGGTTACATTGACGTTGCCCTCACCAGTTTTCCTGTTCCTTGGAAAGGAATTTCGGAGCAGTTGGATAAGTTGAGTGAAAGCGAATTGCCTCCTGTCGCCGTTGTTTCATTGCAACGACTTAAACATTACCTAAGGCAAATTCGAGGTAAACAACAGCACTCTTATGTTCGATTATATGGAGCAACAGACACTAATGGGTTTACGACCTTAGATGGCGCCGAGGGCTCTGATGCAATCCTAAGTCTTAATACTGAAGTTTTTTATGGAAGATGGGCGGGTAACCTGGCGGTTAATTATCTATCAGGAGGGGAGAAAAATTTAGACAACAGTTTTATTGCTTACCAGTTTGGAGATTGGAATCTTCGCTTAGGCGCTATTGATCAATGGTGGGGACCCGCTAATTCAAGCAGTTTGATTTTGTCTAACAATGCCCGCCCAATTCCGGCTATTGCACTATCAAGAGCAGAGGCGGATAGCTCTGAAAATAGCTGGCTTAGCATTTTAGGTCCTTGGTATTTTACGACTCAATTGGGCCAACTTGAGAGTAACCGCTACATCTCTGACGCTAAGTTATCCATGACACGTTTTAATTTTAGGCCAATAGATGAGCTTGAGATTGGGGCGTCTTGGCTAACTATGTGGGGCGGTGAACAGCTTGGTAATTCAGTGGAAGATTTTTGGCATGCAGTTACGTTAAAAGCAGAGTGCTTAGACTCTCAACCATCATGCTCGAACCTCGATAAAGTGACTAAGGCTAATAGCCTTGCTTCATTAGACGTCAAATACACCATGAAAATGTTTAGTGTGCCTTTCAGTATTTATGGACAGCTAGTGGCTGAAAGTCGTGACTCGGAATACGCTAGTTTATATGGTTTTTCCACGTATTTTAAAAGCTATCGCATATATTTCGAAAAAAGCGATACCGAAGTTGCATGCTCAAGAAATAGGGCAGGACAGCAAAATTGCATCTATGAAGATGACATTTATCAATCTGGCTTTCGTTTTCATGAAAGAGCCATTGGTAGCACCTTTGATAGTGATGCTAAATCGCTAAGTGTTGGGTTAAATAAACACTATGCAGATGGTGACGTTGTAGATGTCGTATTAAGACAAATCGAGCTTAATAGTGACGGAATATCACCTCCACCACTTCAAGGGCAGTCTGAAAAAGTACGTCAACTGAGTGCTTTTTATCAAACTAATTTGCGGAATTTTCAACTGAAAGTAGGAAGTCAATTTGAACGCAGTCGTCTTGACAATGCATCTTGGTCTTCAAGTACCCTACTTTATACCGACCTTAAATATGTGTTTAATTAGTCAAACGTTTAGATGACTTTAGCATTACGTTCACGCAAAGACGTTCAGCATTGACCAATAACCAAAGGTTGGCAATCAGCGTAGATGCTTAAAGTTATAAATTTTTATTACATAAACATTTAGATTTCTTACCGCTTTAGGTACCCTTTCCTAATTATTTGTGTTTTTTTGAAGTTATTTATGTTGAAGGGTTAAGTTGATGAAAATTTTAGTAACTGGTGGGGCGGGTTTTATTGGCAGTGCCGTAGTTAGGCATATATTAGGTTCTTCTGATGATACCGTTATCAATGTCGATAAACTGACCTATGCTGGTAATAAAGAGTCCATTCCAGCGGAACTTCATTCCGGGCGTTATATTTTTGAACAAGTTGATATTTGTGATGAGGCACAAGTAAAACGGGTTTTTGATGAGCAACAACCGGATTTCGTCATGCATTTGGCTGCAGAGTCTCATGTTGATCGCTCTATTGATGGCCCCGGTGAATTCATTCAAACGAATGTAGTAGGCACCTATACCTTACTCGAAGCTGCTAGGGTGTATTGGCAAGGACTTGATGCTGAAAGAAAATCTAGCTTTATTTTTCATCATATATCTACCGACGAAGTTTATGGTGATTTACCGCACCCCAACGAATTACCAGAGGGCTCTGAGTTGCTCTTATTTACTGAAGAAACACCCTACGCACCCAGTTCTCCGTATTCTTCAAGCAAAGCCAGTTCTGATCATTTAGTCAGAGCATGGCAGCGAACTTATGGCATGCCCACAGTAGTGACAAATTGCTCAAACAATTATGGGCCGTATCATTTTCCTGAAAAATTAGTACCCCATATTATATTAAACGCTCTCTCTGGAAAGGCTTTACCTGTATATGGTGATGGTAGTCAAATCAGAGACTGGTTGTTTGTTGAAGACCATGCTCGAGCGCTATATTTGGTGGTTAAGTCAGGCAAAGTAGGCGAAACCTATAACATCGGCGGCCATAATGAAAAACGTAATTTACAAGTAGTTGAAACTATTTGTGATTTGCTTGACGAGCTAGCCCCACAGAAGCCAGAAGGTATTAAGCATTATCGAGACCTTATTACCTTTGTTAAAGATCGCCCAGGTCATGATGCGCGTTATGCCATCGATGCTACTAAGATACAGCGCGAATTAGGCTGGGCACCTGTTGAAACCTTTGAATCGGGGATACGTAAAACGGTGTTGTGGTATTTGGATAATAAAGAGTGGTGGCAACGGGTTTTATCTGGTGCTTATAAATTAGATCGTCTAGGGGCTTAAAAGCAGAACTGGGTTTAGGCCAATGTATTAAAAGAAATTGGTGCTTGTGGGCTCAAGAAACAAACTGGACCTTTTGTGGATGGTCCTTACAATGTAGCCTTGGTCGACAAGGGATATAGCTCGTAATTGTTGTCATTAGGGGGAAAATACAGCTTTATCGAGATAGGTAAACACTTTTTTGGTTACATGAGCGGCTAACGTCGCTTCAAGATGGAGATTTTGTATATGGTCTACGGGCTCGTTGTTTATAAATTTTAAGGAAATAAGATGGCAAAGTATAAAGGCATTATTTTAGCAGGGGGCTCTGGTTCGCGTTTGCACC
>NZ_JANQVQ010000153.1:3711-14313 GCF_030730205.1 Paraglaciecola sp. | reverse complement strand
CCTAATATACTGCTTTTTAAATGCGCAGGCATATCATCACTGCCCTCATCTACATGCTGATAGTAAGGCTCATCTTCAGGCACAGCATGATTAAAGTAGCGCTCAAAATCACCGCGCACTGTTGGGTCCGCATTTTCATTGATAGTCAAAGAGGCCGAGGTATGTTTAATAAAGACGTGTAGTAAACCAATGTCCACCGTTGTCAGTTCAGGTAATTGTGTCATCACCTCTTGTGTAATTAAGTGAAACCCTCTTCTTTTAGGGCCGAGTCTTATTTCTTTTTGCAACCACATATACAACTCCACCTTCGCTCACTGAGCCTTAGGGTAACACCATTTAATAGTGCTGCTAAATGCAGATTTTTTAAAGAATGCCTCCTTGTACAATCGTAGTATCGGTAACATTCACACTTAGTTCTAGCTCATTTCACTTGAATATTTGCTCGTTAATTTAAAGCGCTATAAGCTAGAATATCACCTACAACACTTGACTAGAATTGCCTGAGAGCCACATGCATCCTTCAATAAAACCCGCTAATCCCAATTTTTCTTCTGGCCCTTGTGCTAAACGTCCAGGTTATGATGTCAGTCAGCTTGATTTAAGCGTTTTGGGCCGTTCTCATCGTGCGCCTATTGGCAAAAAAGCCTTAGAAAAAGCCTGTTTAGATACCGCCCGCATTTTGGGTTTGCCACCAGGTTATCGTGTTGCGGTGGTGCCTGCTTCAGACACCGGAGCCATGGAAATGGCCATGTGGTCGATGCTCGGCCAACGCCCAGTTGATGTGGTGTATTGGGAGTCTTTTGGACAAGGTTGGGCCACCGACATTAACAAACAATTAAAGCTCGACAATGTGCGTACCTTTTATGCTGACTATGGTCATCTACCCGATTTAGCGAAGGTAAACACTGACCACGATGTGGTATTTACATGGAACGGTACGACTTCGGGTGTCAAAGTACCCAATGCTGATTGGATAGCGGATGATCGCCAAGGCCTGACCTTTTGTGATGCCACCTCAGCGGTATTTGCTCAAGACATGGATTGGGCAAAACTGGATGTAATTACCTATAGCTGGCAAAAAGTATTGGGCGGTGAAGGCGGCCATGGCATGCTGATATTGAGCCCTCGTGCGGTTGAACGGCTTGAGAGCTATACCCCAAACTGGCCGTTGCCTAAGATATTCCGTATGACCAGCGGCGGCAAATTAATTGAAGACTTATTCTTAGGCGCAACCATTAACACCCCGTCAATGTTATGCGTTGTGGATTATCTTGATGCATTACAGTGGGTCGAATCTATTGGCGGCGTAGCTGCCACTATCGCGCGCAGTAAACAAAATTTAGCCAGTTTAGAAACCTTTATTGAAGCCCGTGACTGGATCGATTTTTTAGCTACAGACGAAAGTACACGTTCAAACACGAGCGTGTGTTTACGCTTAAATTTAGCGCCTGAGCAAGTAAAGGCTTTAATTAAATTACTTGAGCAACATGAGGTGGCATTTGATATCAGCCCCTATCGTGATGCGCCCGCGGGCTTGCGCATTTGGTGCGGTGCCACAATAGAAAATAATGACATTGAAGCCTTGTTACCTTGGTTAGACTGGGCTTATCAACAAGTAAAATAAACTCAGTGCTTAGGAGTGGTCGCCCTGTGTCGACCACTTCGAATTGCCTAAGAAAAAATATACGGTGACCACCACACGGTTGCGGCCGTTAGCAGTGCCATGCCGATCATATTTAATAACACGCCCACTTTCACCATTTGCGGAATGGTTAATTTGCCTGAGGCAAACACAATCGCATTAGGTGCGGTTGCAACAGGCAACATAAAAGCACAGCTTGCAGCAAGTGTGATGGGGATACACAGCAACAAAGGCGATATATCAAGTTGCAAAGCAACGGCGGCCATAACCGGTAAAAAAGTGGCAGTGGTGGCTAGATTACTGGTTAGCTCTGTTAAAAATATCACTACGCCAGTAGCGGCGATAATTAAAGTCAGTATGCCAAAACTCCCCAAGGGCATTAAACTCTCACCTAACCACTGCGCTAAACCAGAAGACGACACACTGGCAGCTAAACTCAATCCACCGCCAAACAAAATCAATACTCCCCAAGGTAATTGGTGAGTTTGCTCCCAGGTCATGAGTTTTTCAAAAGGGCTAGGTTGAGAACGACCTGAACGGACGGGCACTCCGCCATTTGGGATCACAAACAATAAAATCGCTGCCGTCATTACAATACCCGGATCACTCAAATAATCGATGTTGAACCACGTTGCTAAAGGCCGGCGCATGATCCAAAACACAATGACTAAACAAAAAAGGATGGCCACACGCTTCTCTGGTTTAGTGATAACGCCTAATTCTCGTCTCAAGGCTTGGATGTGGTTTTGAGTTTGCTGGCTGGCGGGGATATCCACTTTAAACACCACTCGCGTTAACAACACCCACGTGATGGGTAACATGCAACACATAATCGGCACGCCCAAAGCCATCCATCTTGCAAACGACATTTCGATGCCGTAGTTATCTTGAATAAAGGCAGCTAACAAAGCATTAGGTGGTGTTCCAACTAAAGTAGACATACCACCTATAGTGGCGGCATAAGCCAAACCTAACAACATCGCCACTTGAAAGGCGCCTTTGCGTTTAGCACTTAAGCCCTCAATGTTATCAGCAATGACCGTCGTGACCGATAAGGCAATAGGCAGCAACATCATGGTAGTCGAGGTATTGGTCATCCACATGGATAACAGTGCCGCCACCAGCATAAATCCCCCAATTAAACGTTTTCCGTTAGTACCGGTCACGCTCAAAATACTCAGCGCTATGCGTTTATGTAAGTTCCAGCGCTCTACCGCCAACGCTAACAAAAAAGCACCTAAAAACAGGAAGATAATCGGATTTGCATAGCCTGATGTTGCATCTTTAAGACTGGCAATACCTAACATAGGAAAGGCGACGATGGGTAAAAGTGCGGTCGCAGGTACAGGAATAGCTTCTGTTGCCCACCAAATGGCCATCCATAAGCTTACCGCCGCGGTATACCAAGCGGCTTGACTCATGGTTTGCTGAGGAATAAGAATAAAGAGCAAAAAAACCATGGGGCCGAGAATCAAACCGATGTCTTGATAGCGCCCTCTCTCAAGGTTTGTTGAACGAATGATTTGATCTTGCATTGTTTAAATCACCATAAGCAAAAGGTAATGCATGCTTGAATGTATATTGAGCATAACATGCAAAAGTGCCTTAGGCGCTATTGATGCCTGTTATTAAGCGCTGAACTCATTCATTATCTAAGGCGGCCTTAACGTCATAGGCATATATAGTGTGCAATTGTTTAGCTGCTAACACAGAACTTATATTTGCGGCAGATAAGCCTGCTAATACCTTAAGCTTTACCCGGCTTACCCCATCACTCATATGATATAAGGCTGCATTTTGGCGGGCTTTTAACTGAATTTTACGCGTTCGCTTAAGGCGAGCAGCTTGATACGTTTGTAGCGCAAGCTCACTGTTTGGATATTTTTTTAACAGACCTGCCAACATATAGGCATCTTCAATTGCCATTGCGGCTCCTTGGGCTAAAAACGGCAACATCGGATGACATGCATCACCCAGCAAGGTGACATTTTTATCTGTCCACGTTGTCAGCGGGTCGCGGTCATGTAGGGCCCAAACAAAGGTTTTTTGAGTGGCGGCCAGAATTTCTTGCACCTCAGGATGCCAATCACTAAACAATGAACGAAGTGTTGCTATATCACCCTCTTGGGTCCAAGATTCTTGCTGCCACTTGCTGCGTTCTTCAACAGCAACAAAATTAACCAGATCGCCACCTCGCAGATAGTAGCTCACAAAATGTTTACCCGGACCAACCCAAAGATTCGCATTTGGCTCTACCAAGTTTGCTGGCAAATCAGTTGTTTTTACCGTCCCGCGCCACGCCACTTGCCCAGTAAACCTAGCCTGAGAATCCAGACCCGCATTTGCCAATAAAGTCGCCTGCACATTTGAATGAATACCATCGGCACCAACCACTAAGTCATAGGCGGCCACGTCACCATTGGCTAAAGTCAACGTTACTGCATCGCTGTCATTTTGCTGAACGTAAGTAGTAATGACACTGCCTAATTTGATACTAATTTGCAGTTGCTGGCAGGCGTTGAGTAACACCTTGTGCAGATCAGCGCGGTGCACATGCCAATACTCAGCACCAAACTGGCGTAAACAGGCCTTCCCTAACGGCACTGAAAAGTACCTTTTACCACTATTAAAGTGACGCATCACAGCGTTTTCTGGACTAAACGCGTAACGGGACAACGATTCAGCCACACCAAGTTGATGCAATACCCGCATGGCGTTTGGGCTTAATTGTAAGCCTGCACCGACTTCTGAAAGGCTTGAAGCTTGTTCATAAACAGTGACAATAAAACCCTGTTTAACCAGTGCTAAGGCACAACTTAAGCCGCCAATTCCAGCCCCAACAACGGCAATGTTCTTAATCACGTGCTCACCTTAGGTGCATGAAAATCATGCTGTATTTCAAATAATTAGTACCAAAAAAACTCTCACAATTATAAATCACATTTAATTTTGACAATTATCAATATAGACATAGTCTTAATGAATAGCGCAATGATGTTGTCTTCAAGTGCAACTTGGAACACATCTTATCCAGAATCTCTTCGCAGCACTATATCTTCTATGGTTAAAAACTAAGGTATAACTAGTGTGCGCCGATAAAAAATCATCTAACGACAGTGGGAAAACTTGCATGTCAAAGCGGAACCAAAATATTATCAATGAAGAAGTAAAGTTCAACCAAGGCGAAGAGTTAGTCTCGGTAACCGATACCCGAGGCGTTATTCTTTATGCAAATCCCCAGTTTTGTCAGATAGCAGGTTACACCGTTGAGGAGCTGATAGGGCAAAACCACAATGTGGTACGTCATCCCGATATGCCCAAAGCGGCGTTTGCTGATATGTGGGACAAACTTAAAGCGAAACAAGCATGGCGCGGTGCAGTAAAAAATCGCTGTAAAGACGGGCGTTATTATTGGGTTGATGCTTTTGTTACACCGGTTTACGAAAAAAACCAACTCACCGGCTATCAATCGGTACGCACAGTGTTAAAGCCTGAATTCAGAGACCGGGCCGAAAGCCTCTACAGTAAATTAAATACTCAAAACACCTCAGTAAAGTCCTTGAGTGCAATGAGTCATACCAAAGACATTATTTTTATAGTTGCTGCTTTAGTTTTGGCTTCAGCCGCTATATTTTTTCCTGTTATCGCTTTTGTGTTAGTAGCCCTACCCTACCTAGTGTTTAAAGGCGAATTATTTGATTTAAGACGCTACTTAAAAGAACAGCAAGAAAGTTATGACAGTGTTTCAAGACTGATCTATTCGGGTGATGGCGTAAGCAGTGTGGCTGACTACTCGAAGAAAATGGATGAGGGTCGAATCAAAACCATTTTAGGCAGAGTTGTCGATGGCACCGATACCTTAAAGGCCGGTGTGCTTTTATTGAAAAACGCTTCAATTGAGGCCAAAAAAGGCGTTGAAAAAGAAGCTAACGAGCTGCACCAAGTGGTTACCGCCATTGAAGAGATGGTTGCTTCAATCAGTGAAGTTGCAACGAATACCGTAAGCACTTCGAAAAAAGTAGAGTCTGTGCATAAAGATTGTAAAGTCGCCACTGACTCGATGACACGTACCATGAATAAAGTGTCAGATCTTGCTGAGGATGTCTCTAAGTCAGCCAGTGCCGCATCAGAGCTGGCCAGCGAAGCTGAAAAAATTGGCAATATCATGCAAGAAATTCAAGGTATTGCTGACCAAACTAACTTACTGGCTTTAAATGCGGCCATTGAAGCGGCTCGTGCCGGTGAACAAGGTCGCGGTTTTGCTGTGGTAGCGGACGAGGTCAGAGCCCTATCAAGCCGTACTCAAAAAGCCACAGAGCAAATCCAAACTTCAGTTAACGAAATTCAGACCACGCTAATGACGTGGTCGAAAACGATGCACACAGGCAAAGATGCCGCTGAAGACTGCGTAAAAGAAACCAGCGAAACTCGTAACCTTGTGTTTAAAGTGTATGATGATGTGTCAATTATTGCTGATTTAGCGGCGCAGATATCGACCGCTTCTGAAGAACAAAGCATGGTTTCCCAAGAGATAAGCCGCAATCTCACCAACATTAATGATGCCTCTAAAATAAATCTTGAGCAGGCAAATATCGTAGAACACGAATCAAACGTAATGGAAAAACGCGCTGATTCACTTGCCTCTTTGGGCTTAACCTTTAGGCAATAATCACTTCAAAGGCCTGTGCTGTTTATCGGTCGCACAGGCCCTTAGCGACCCTCATAAAATAAGTACGTAGCAGACCAATAACTAAGGTAAAATTGCGCAAAAATGTTTATTTAGTTTATTTATGTCGGATTCACTGCCCTATCTCGCGCATTATGCCCCACACATTCAGCAGCAAATTGCAGACTTAATTGAAAAACAACAATTAGGTGACTGGCTACGAAGTAAGTATTCAAAAGTGCATAATGTGGCCAATGACAGCGACCTGCGCGACTATGTCATTGAACTAAAAAATCACTATATGAAAAAAACTCAGCCGCTGAGCAAAGTGATGTACGACAGCAAGATCCACATTATTAATCAGGCTTTGGGCTTACACAGTTATGTGTCTCGCGTGCAGGGCGGCAAGCTTAAAAGTAAAAATGAACTGCGGGTCAGCACCTTATTTAAGAATACGCCCGAGCCATTTTTAAACATGATTGTGGTGCATGAGTTAGCGCACTTAAAAGAAAAACAACACAACAAGGCCTTTTATCAGCTTTGCCAACACATGTTACCTAATTATCATCAACTCGAATTTGAAGTGCGCGTATACTTAACTGAATTAGACCGCAGCGGAAACGTTTTTTAACACGACATGTCTTATCAAGCCTTGAGCTTACATAAGATAATTAACCACAAGCCTCTAAAGATACGTTTCCCCAAGACCATAGCTATTACTGACTTATAGAAGTGAACGATTCATGGATTACCAATTTTTTCGAGACACAGGCAGTACGCCTTTTGCAAAATGTGAAGTGACCGCTTTTGGTGATTGGCTGACTCATGATGTGGGTGAAGATAAGCACATAATCGACACCCTCCTAGCTTTAGTTGACTCATTGCAGCAACTAAAACAAAAAGAGGCGGAATTTGTTGGCAAGGACTACCGCTTACAACTAAATCAATATGAAGTAGAAATTGCTGCTCTGTTTGTTGGTTTCGCCGATGAAGACGCGCTTCCCGAGGGAACGGAGTTTGAAGATCCCTTATTAGAGGGCTGCGGGCTGGATGACTTTCATCATTTAATACTGGCATGGCAAGATTTTATCAGTGAGCAATAGCGCATTACGGTTTTACTCTCACCACTTTGGTGAGGCGGGCCCTTAAATCTCACTGATATCGTGCATAAACATAAGGTTAGCAAATAACGTTAAAAGTAAATCATTGATTTTAAACAATAAAAAGTATTGGCACAGAGTCTGCTTAGTATATATCAATGCGCAGTGTATTCGATTAGTTCGGGGAATCACTTGTTGCATTGCGACAGTGGTACACATATAAAAATAAATAACAGTGGCTAACGAATAAACTCGCTAAAAACGCAAAAGGCCTAAGCAACTTAGTTGCTTAGGCCTTTTGTTTACTTGATGACTACGAAATTAAATAAACGCATCAACCCTATTAAGCATTGTAAGTAGAAGAAGCGGTATTGCCGCCTCGACCTGTCCAATTGGTATGGAAAAACTCACCACGAGGTTTGTCTGTGCGCTCATAAGTGTGGGCACCAAAGTAATCACGCTGAGCTTGCAACAAGTTTGCGGGTAAACGCTCCGTGCGGTAGCCATCAAAGTAATTTAGCGCAGCAGTTAAACAAGGTGCAGGTACACCGTTACCAATGGCACTCATGGCCACGCGGCGCCAACCTTCTTGTGCTTTAACTACGGTATTAGTGAAATAATCATCTAATAACAAATTATTTAAGGCCGGATTTTTATCGAAGGCGTCTTTTATTTTACCTAAGAAGGCCGAGCGAATAATACAGCCTCCACGCCACATTAACGCAATGCCACCGTAGTTTAAATCCCAGTTAAACTCTTTTGCGGCTTCGCGCATCAAAGTATAACCCTGAGCATAAGAGACGATTTTTGAGGCCAGTACCGCTTGACGCAAATCTTCAATGAAGGCGGCTTTGTCACCGTCAAATTGCTTAACCGGACCACTCAACACTTTAGACGCTTCAACGCGCTCACTCTTAAGGGCTGAAATACAGCGTGCAAAAACCGACTCAGCGATAAGGGTTAATGGCACCCCTAAATCAAGAGCAATAACTCCTGTCCATTTGCCCGTGCCTTTTTGGCCTGCGGTATCAAGTATTTTTTCAACCAGTGGCGAACCGTCTTCGTCTTTATAGGCCAAAATATCACGAGTAATTTCTACCAAATAGCTATCTAATTCAGTGGTATTCCAATGCTTAAAGACTTCATGCATCTCATCAGCTGACATGCCCAGTACTTCTTTCATGATTTGATAGGCTTCACACAACAATTGCATATCACCGTATTCGATACCGTTGTGAACCATTTTTACAAAGTGACCTGCGCCGTTTTGTCCCACATAATCACAACAAGGAGAACCGTCATCCACTTTGGCAGAAATAGCTTGAAAAATGGGCTTAACAGACAACCATGCTTCCTCTGAACCACCTGGCATAATTGACGGACCAGTTAAGGCGCCTTCTTCTCCGCCAGATACACCCGCACCAACAAAATGAATGCCTAAGTCAGCCAAGTATTTTTCGCGACGGATGGTGTCAGGGAAATGGGTATTACCACCATCGATGATGATGTCACCTTTATCTAAATATGGAATGAGCTGTTCTATAGTCGCATCAACCGGTGCGCCTGATTTAACCATGATCATCACTTTGCGAGGACGTTCAAGAGATTGCACTAACTCTTCAACAGAATAAGCGCCACGAATAGACAAACCTTTGGCACGACCATTGACAAAGTTTTCTACTTTATCAGTCGAACGGTTATAAGCCGTAACGGTAAAACCTTTACTAGCCATATTAAGAATTAGGTTTTCACCCATAACAGCAAGGCCTATTAGGCCAATATCAGATAGAGTTTTCATAGCGTTCCAATTTTAACTTGAATGACGGTTCGCGAGAGCCGAGGTTACTCTCATTTACTTCACCTCTGCTTCAACACAATTCGATGGCACAATATTAATAACATTACCGGCTTATTTTAACCGTTAAACAAAAGCATAACATCTTTGATTGACATAATAATTCATACATTAATATCTTTATTTTCTAACAAATATAAATATGACTAACAAAAAACAATGTTCTTCTTAACATTGTATTGAGGGCAAAACGAAGGTTAAGCTTTAAGGCAGTCATGTAACGCTGACGTTGATGCGTTAACAAGGTCATCTGTAAGCCATTATGCCCGGCGCTGAACTCGCTTCAGCAAGAGTTGCATCATTCATATCAAAAAGGATCAACATGAAAGTATTATTTATTGGTGGTACGGGCAATATCAGTACAGAAACGAGTCTACGCTGCGTGCAACTGGGTATGGATCTCACCTTACTCACTCGCGGCAACCGAGGGGTTACCATACCCGGTGCGAATACTATCATTGGCGACATTAATGAAAGAGCAACACAAGAAATACTCGCAAAACAACACTGGGACGTAGTGGTAAATTGGATCGCGTTTACCGCACGAGACGTAGAGCGAGACATCGGTTTATTTGCCAATAATACTAAGCAGTACGTCTTTATCAGTTCGGCATCGTGTTACCAAAAACCCGTATCGAATCCCTTCATTACCGAGTCTACCCCCTTAGCAAATCCTTGGTGGTTATATTCAAGAGATAAAATTGCTGGCGAAGATGCCTTGGTAAAGGCCTATCGAGAGACGGGTTTTCCGATGGTTATCGTCAGGCCTTCACTGACTTACGATACAGTGATCCCACTGCCTTTTGGTGCATGGACTCATTACAACGTTATCGAACGCATTAAAAGCGGTAAGCCCATTATTGTTCAAGGTGATGGCACCTCTTTATTTACCATCACTCATGCCAGTGACTTTGCCAAAGGATTTGTCGGTTTACTTGGTTTACAACCTGCAATCGGTCATGCTTTTCATATCACTAGCGATGAAAGCCTCAGTTGGGATCAAATCAACCACGCGGTGGCACAAGCAGTAGGAAAGGAGCCTAATATCGTGCACATTCCCTCAGATTTTATTTGCCACATTGCCCCTGATTACACCGGCACATTGCTGGGTGACAAGTCTCACAGCGTGATTTTTAACAACAGTAAAATTAAACAAGCTGTGCCTGATTTCTGTGCCACTATTCCTTTTAATAGGGGTATTAAAAAAACTCTGGATTGGTTCAGTGAGAAAACCGAACGCCAAATAATCGACGCTAAATCAGAACAGATAACTGACCAAATAATCCTGCAGTATCAGCGCGCACTGGGTTAATTACGCAATACGAATTGTGCATATTTG
>NZ_JANQVQ010000153.1:0-3611 GCF_030730205.1 Paraglaciecola sp. | reverse complement strand
TTGCTAACGCCCCTTCGGTTAACCAACAGGAATGCGCACTATTATTCGAACCCTTGTATAGAAAAGATAGTGCTAGAACGCGACGCAATTCAGGGGCCGGCTTAGGTTTAAGTATCTGTCGCAATATTGTAGCGGCGCACCAAGGTAACATTTACGCAGCACCTAACACCATTGGCGGTCTATGTATAACAATACAATTGCCCATAATAGAATAGATAGCGACTTGCACCGCAAATGCGCGAGTCGCCTGATTGACTTAGAGGGACTTGGCCTTAGCCTCGATGCTAGTTAATTTATCAAAAACCTGCATGCTGGCTTTTTCCATTCGGCCTAGGGCGTCCGCCACTTTGTCAAGCTGACCGTCAGCCTTCGCTTTTAAGGCTTCTTTACCTGCTTGATGCAGGGCAACATGGGGTTGTTCTAACTGTTTAAATTCATTTAGGTCTGAAAATAAACGTTTACCTTCACCTTCGTTATACCAGCGACCTAAGCGACATTGGCTCTGATCAGCGATATCACTACCGCTCTTTTTAGACTCTCCGCGCAATACTTTGTAAATATCCACTTTCCACACTAAGTGATCTAATTTGACCGTTTGGATAAACGCGCTCAAACTGGCAGCTGAAATCACTTTAGACATACTACGGGCCATCGTTGCGATATCGGTTACCGAATTATTTATATCCGCAGCTGATTGAGACACAGCGGCTGTCTGATCGTTATTTTCGTTGATGTAGGTGGATACTTTAGAGGTTTGCTCTGTTGTAGCAGAAGTTAAAGCCGAGATCTTATCTGACGCTTGTGCAGAACGTCCTGCTAACGTTCTCACTTCATCTGCAACAACCGCAAAACCTCGCCCTTGCTCACCCGCTCTCGCCGCCTCAATAGCTGCATTTAACGCCAATAAATTCGTTTGTGCCGACAGAGATTGTATTTGCGAGACAAAGGATTCAATTTCTAAAGCTGACTGCGACAATTTCCCTATTGACTGACTGATTTCATCTGACTTGCTGGTTAAATTTTTCAACACATGTACACATTCAGTCAACGTCGTGCTGATGTGGGTAAAATCACTTAAGGAATTTTCTAAACGTAATTTTTCATCGGCAATACGTTGGGCAGAGCTTGCCACTTCTTGGCGCACCGCATCTAGCATGTCTATTGAACCAACAAATAAGGTATTGATCGTGCGCTCAGCTTTTGATTGGATTGCAACGTTTTCAGCCTCGTGTTTCGCTTTTTGCTGGGCTTTTAAAGCGGCATCAAGTTGCGCTGACAAATCATGTTTATCTTTTGTTAGCTCGCTAATTTTTTTTTCTAATTCTTGTATTTTCTGGCGATTTCCAAACATGTTTTTTCCTCAAAAGACTTTTGCAGTTCTGTATTGTTATCGAACCATTGAACAATAACATTAGCCACGACACGTAGGTTCAAAACAAGCAATATGACACCTAAAATGGGATTGGTATAAAACGATAAGGGCTTGTTTAGTCTTAAAAATTCAGCAATACCGCTCTTTGCTTATCTTAAGCCCAATAAAGCAACAAATATAGGAAATTGGTAATTAATTATTTTTTAAACAATTTACCCACAATTAAACGTACCAGTAAGCCAGGAATATAGCGTTAAAGAATTATAGAACTCAGAGCCCCAAAGTAATCCGAATATCCATGATATACATATAAACAGAATGTTTGGCTAAGTCCTTACCCGATGAGCGTAAGACGATCTAAAACCCTAAAAATCAATAATCTGCAAATATTTTTAAAGCAGACTACACTGATACAGAAAGAAACTAACAGCCGCCTACTCGTAGTTTTTTGCAAATCTATCAGTCAACTAGGATGAGTTAATGTATTGCATTAATCACACCTCTATACGCCCTTACCTCTGCTCAGTAAGTGTGTTTATTCTGTTTATTTTGACCTCAATGCAGGGGCTGGCAAAAAGCGAATATACTGAAATTCATTACCCTAATTCAGAGTCGCAATACGACATAAGAGTTAAATACCCCCTAGAATTATTGGCCTTAGCACTGTCTAAATCATCAAGCCCCTACAAACTAATAAAGTCGGATGAAGCCACTACTCAAAGTCGCGCCTTAAAACTACTGCACGATGAGGGTGGTTTAGATGTCGTCTGGACCATGACCAACCTTGAACGAGAAAAGGACTTTTTACCTGTCAGGATCCCAATTTTAAAAGGCTTGATTGGCTGGCGTGTATTGATAATAAAAGAACAGAATCAACCATTGTTCGACAACATTAACAACCTAAAACAACTCAAAAAATTAGTCGCTGGGCAAGGACTTGACTGGCCTGATACCGACATTCTGAAAAGTAATGGCTTAGTGGTAGAGACCTCTACCAATTACGACCGTTTATTTGAGATGTTGCAAAAAGGTCGCTTTGAATACTTTCCTCGGTCTATCACGGAAGTTTGGCTTGAACTATCACAACGCCCCGAACAACAATTAGCGGCAGAAAAAAAACTGCTACTTTATTACCCAACCGCCATGTATTACTTTGTCAAAAAAGACAACAATAAATTGGCTAATGATATCCAACAAGGTCTTGAAGAGGCAATCGAAGATGGCTCATTTGACACACTGTTCTACACCTATAACCAAGTATTAATTGACAAATCAAAGCTTTCAGAACGCACTATCATTACCTTAACCAATCCCCAACTATCTAAAGATACACCATTAGACAACACTGTATTATGGTTTAGCCTACCTAGAGAGCAAATACCCGATACGCCCTTGAATCAAGGTCTTGGCTATTTACACTAGGGCGTGCTGATCCTTGCTGTATGAACTTTAATCAAGGTCACATATCAACACGCCCTCCGCCCTTTTACTTTGGTTGAAGATTTTCTAAGACATCAGCCACACTATAGCTATCCTCATTAGGTTGCATTCCCTTACCCATTCTAACTTCTAGAATACTCTGCACCTCAGTGCGCGCTCGATTGCTAGCCAGTTCAACTCCCATAGTGTTAACCGGTTGGCGGCGCTCAGTACACGTCAGTAAACCACAGTCTCGTGACAAGGTTTGAGCGTGTGTCATGCTCAAACTTGTATTGGGCTTGACTTCTTCTCGGTCTACAAAGGTTTCTCGACTCGTCACAACGTACCAGTCGTAACCTTGCATTTTAGACAATTCAGCGGCTCGAAATAAGGCATGATTTGTCACGGTCAACACATCTTCAGTTGTGCTGGTGTACTGAACGCGATATCTATCATTGGCGACTTTGATATCACTGTAACCATTGCCGCCATTTTTCGCTGCGCGATACTGTGGCCCGCTGGCACAACCGGCCATGATTGAAGCTAAAAATACCATTACTGCAATTAAATACATCTTTTTCATAAGCTTATCCTCTTTTAATCACCGTTATTTGCCCAAGCCTTGTTGATGGCTTCACGTTCTTGTTGTTTATTTAATGCTGCTCCCTCTATTATTTGATCGATTACCACATCAAGGAAGGGGTCGCTCTTGCTTGCGGTGCGGTACTGGGCACCGTTTTGCTCAACCTGACTAAAACTAGTGGCTTTAACCTGCCATCTACCATTGCCCAGACAGGCCACGCTATCGCTTTGAATGCCA
>NZ_JANQVQ010000152.1:22825-46226 GCF_030730205.1 Paraglaciecola sp. | reverse complement strand
TATGGCATCTATTTGAAAATAGTGCCTTTGGTCCCGCTATCAATGGTAACCAGAAACGGTCGTTTTACATCAGGAAAAGCCAGACTGTCGATATTTACGGCTAATTTTCTTTATATTAAGGCATGCATGTGAACGTAAACGGAATAAAAATAAAGCGACATTTTTGTGCTTTTTACATGACTGTATTTTAAAAAATGCAACAAAAAGATTGATAATGATATTTATTGACTTGTTATGCCGGCAAGTGTACTTTTTTTACATTAATTTTACGTAGCACCTCGATTAACTTAGTGATTCGCCTGCTGAAAAGTAAAAGGCCTTAGTAACTTCTCAATGCTCTTGATGTTAATTAGAAAGTTGAATGAAAAATATGCACCGCAGCACTAAGATACTATTTATATCCAGTAAAATCAGTGGTGAAAGAACTGCAAACCCACCAAATGTTAAAGGCAAATGAATGACAAAATTTAAACTTCTACAAGTGGCGATAGTAAGCTTGCTGCTATCCTTGGGTGGCTGCATTCACACTGATGATAAAGACCAGAAGGTATCTTTGGCCAAAGCTGAACTAGGGCAGCGAAGTAAATTTAATTTCAATTTAGACTGGAAATTTAACAAAGAAGACACGGCTAATGCTCAAGCCATAAATTTTGATGATAGTCAGTGGCAACGTGTTAGCACGCCACACACATTTAATGATATTGATACCTTTGATGAATTTAGCGAAGGTGGCCACAACGGTGAAAAGGGGCAATTTAGAGGCACGGTTTGGTATCGCAAAGCATTTTCACTGCCTCAAAGCGAAGCGGGCAAGAAAGTATTTATCGAATTCGAATCAGTTCGCCAAATTGCCGATGTATATTTAAATGGTGTACATTTAGGCAAGAACCAAACTGGTTTCATTCCATTTGGTTATGATTTAACTGAACACCTTACTACTGATGGTAATCCTAATGTTATTGCGGTAAAAGTGAATAATGAACGTGACGACCATTTCCGTGATAACTTCCCGTTAGTTTGGAATCATGAACATTGGCACCCAACTCATGGTGGTATCTACCGTAACGTATTTTTGCATACTATGAATCCAGTACATATTACCTTGCCGTTGTACGACAACTTAAAAACAGTGGGTACTTATGTTTTCACCGAAAACGTCAGTAAAGAAAGTGCTGATGTTACCGTGCAAGCGCAAGTTAAAAACAACTTATCAACAAGCCAGAAAATAGAATTAATCGCTGATATTGTTAATAATGATGGCGATATAGTAGAAACGGTAAAACAAAGCTCAACCGTTCAAGCAAACAGCATTTTTAATTTTGAAGTTAAAGGTTTGGTCAATGAACCGCAGCTTTGGTCAACCCGTTATCCTTACCTTTATACCGTCGTTACGCGTTTAAAGATTGATGATCAAATAGTCGATGGTTACAAAACTCCACTAGGCATTCGCGATTTTGAATTTAATAAAGACACTGGTTTCTGGATTAACGGTGAAAACCTAAAACTCACTGGCTGGGGACAAAAACCAACTGGTGCTTGGGCTGGCTTAGGAGCAGCTATGCCGGATTGGATGCGTGAATTCACCTTCCGGTTAATGGATGAGGCAGGTGGCAACTTTATTCGTTGGGGTCATGCTGCAGGTTCGCCTGCAGAGATCGCCATGGGTGACAAATACGGATTTGTTACCTTGATGCCGGGAGTAGCGGGTGAATCAGAAGATTCTGGCGAAACATGGGATATTCGTTACGCAGCTTTTAAAGACACCCTTGTTTATTACCGTAATCACCCAAGTATCATGATTTGGGAAGGGGGGAATTGGGCTGAGTCTCATGAAAACTATCAAGCAATTTTATCGGCCATAAAAGAGTTAGACCCGAAAGGGAACCGCTTAATGGGTAACCGTCGTGCCGACGTAAAGTTATCGTCTAAAGATTATATTTCTATTGAAATTGGCACTGAAGGTTGGGAGCGTGAATATGCACATTTACCGCTAATTGAGAGTGAATATAACCGAGATGAAGGTCCGCGCCGTGTTTGGGATAAATATTCACCTGACAATAGCTTCTTTACAAGCCCTCGTTTCAAACGCAATGTTTATAAATTTGCATCTGAGCAATTCGCAATACGTCAAGTTGAACACTGGTGGGAAAAAATGGGTAAAAAACCATACCATTCAGGTGGTGCAAATTGGGTCTTTAGTGACGGCACGCATGGGGGCCGTAATCCAACCGAAAATACTCGCGCCAGTGGCGAAGTTGATGCGGTTCGATTACCAAAAGAAGCATTTTTCACCACAAAGGCAATGTGGCGACCAGAGCCGCAAGTACACATTGTTGGTCACTGGAATTACGATGAGGGAACCGTTAAAGATATGTTTGTGGTATCAAACGGTCAGTCGGTTAAATTATATATAAACGACCTATTAATCGGGACGAACGACAGCCCAGAACATGGCTATACTTTTAAGTTTTCAAACGTTGCTTTTAAAGCCGGAAGTATTAAAGCGGAAACTTATATAGATGGCAAACTACAAGCTACACAAATAAAGGAAACAGCCGGACAACCGGTTGCGCTTAAACTCAGCACTATTACCGGCCCAGAAGGTTGGTTAGCTAACGGTGCTGACTTCTTATTGTTAGACTTTGAAGCAGTTGACGCAAAAGGTCGTCGTTATCCACTTGATCAAAGTATGGTTACCTTTAAGGTTGAAGGTCCTGCTGTGTGGCGTGGAGGTTACAATAGCGGTAAAGAAAAAAGTACAAATAACTTATTTTTAGAAATGGAATCTGGTATTAATCGTGTTGCTATTCGCTCTACCTTAGAAGCCGGACCAGTAACCATTACCGCCAGCCGTGAAGGTTTTGCCAATGCTACTATACAAGTCAATTCTAAAGCTGTAGATATTAAGAATGGTTTAAGTACCACTATGCCACAAGCTTATGCGCAAAATTTAGTTGTTGAGCCGGCACCTATGTACTTGCCACCACAACCGCCATTATCTGTAAATACCGAGACACGTAGCGAGTTGTTCAAACAATTTAGCTATACCGGTTTAGAGAAAGCAGTATTACGTACCAACGCTTTTTGGGGTAAAAAGCCTTTCATTGATGAAGAGGTTAACTATACCCGTATTCCTAACTATTTAGTAGGTGCTGAATATATACGCTTACCCAATGCTGACAAACTATATTGGGCAAGGGACCAGCTACAATTTATTGCAGGTAAGGATATGACTATATGGGTCTGTCATGATGACCTTTTGTCTGATAGACCTGAATTTCTTGAGGATTTCCAAGACACTCAAGACGACATTGAGTTAGCGAATAATACCTGTTCTATTTTCAAACGTTTTGTTAAAGCTGGCACCAGCGTGATTATGGCAGGCAACGCAGACGCAGGCGAGATAGTTCCAGAAAAAGCGAATATGTATACAGTGCTAGCTAAAGCCGGAAAACATTAAGACTGATAAAATTCAGGATTAAGTTTATGGCGCATTATTTATATTAGATTTAGCCTGCGTTAATCCGTGCACATAACAATGACGGATTGAGTTGGTAATCATAACTCGACTTCAAATGATGCCGATTTACTTGAATATCATGGTCGCGATTTAGGTAAGTCCGCGGGCAACTTCGCTGCCATTGGCGTTGACTCATATTATTCATGGAATGACGCACGCGCCGAAGTCGAATTTACTTTGGCAACAATTGAAGAAAATATCATCCCTGTCGAAGTCAAAAGTGGTAACCGTTCAAGAGCGAAATTGCTGGCATCCTAAGTTGAAGAATGAGCACCAAGTAAAACCTTTCAGTTAAGTGGCCGACATGGCCTCTCAGTAAGCAGCTCCATTTTTTCTAACTTATCTTCATCTAAAGTTAGCTCAAAAATGTGCAAAAGTGAGTTGATTTAATTTTATATGGCCTGAGTTGATCGTTTGTGGTTGATTTGGCAAGGGCTATGATAATAGAATGTGAACGTATTTGATGTTTTGTGTTTAATTTTTGTTATTTCATGTGTCATGTGACGTTTAAATTTAAAATGTTGAACATAGATATCACCTCAATCAAAGCTGGATTATTAGGCGTGTGAAAATCTAACGATATTTCCCATACCGTTTTCCTTACCTGAAATTATTAGAACTGACTTCGAATAGGCAACATATGACACTTTTTAAAATTAAAAGCATATCGCCACTGAAAACTCTGTTGATCATGGCCTCCTTTATTGGAGGTTCACTGCAGGGCGCAAATGCAGAAGTGACGCTAGAAAAACAAGTAAAAATTTCTGATGAAGGCTTGCATTTTAACGGTAAAAGCCTCGACTACGGAAACCTAGCCACGGCTAATACTTCTACTGATACTTACGATTATTTTTTTGGGCGTAATATATCTGCTCATGGTGATTCTGTTAAACCCTATAAAAACTACGTTTTTATGACTTGGTACCGTGGCGGTAAAGATGACCGTCACGTCATGTTATCGCGTTATAACACCACTACGGGTGTTACTAAAACCATTGAATTTCCGCATAAACATACCGGTTTCAGAGGTGATCCTAATATCGGAGAATCACACAATACTATTGGCCTAGCTGTTAGCCCCATTAATGGGACCATACATATGGTGTTTGATATGCATGCCTATGATGACAACAATCATGGTGGCAAGTTTAAAAATGACTATTTCCGTTATTCTTTCAGTGTAGCGGGCGCTGCAGATGTGCCTGATGAACAATTTACCTTAGATCAATTTGTAAAAGATACGAGCAGCGTTAGTCAAGGTCCTGATGATTACAAACACTTAACTATGACAGGTAATTTAGCTGATAAAGGTAATTTTGCCCGTTTGACTTATCCAAAATTCTTCGAAAATACCGATGGCACCTTGTTATTGTATATGCGCTTAGGGGGTAATAATAATGGCGGATACGTGTTTAACCGTTATGATGCAACTACACAAAAGTGGTCAAAATTTACTGCGTTTAATGTCGTAACCGCTAAAAACTTTGGCAATGATTACAATTGGGGCTTATATGGCAACATGAAGTATGTCAACGGTAAACTTCGAGTAGGATTTCAGCAACGCAGTAGTGATAACAACGACAGATACACCTATCAAAACGGCGTTTATTATGCCTATTCTGATCATCCAGAAGGAAACGGCGACTGGAAAAATCATAAAGGTGAAAGTATGACTTTCCCACTTGTGAATTCTGATGAAATTAAAGTATTTGAACCAGGCGACTTTATAAGTCATACCGAAGCTAATTCTGTTTATATTGTTGGCGATTTTGACTGGACAGTCACAGAAAAAGGTGATGTGCATATTATAAGTCTGGTGCGTTCAACAAATAAAAATCGTCCTGACTACGAGGAAGTGTATATCCATTCTTATAAGCCGGCAGGAGCAGAAGAATTTATTCATTCTACCGATTTTGGTGGCGCAACTGAGATCTATACAGCAGGAGACAACGTCTACATCGTTGGCTTAAATAGCTCAGGATACCCTTATGTCGAAAAAACCATAGGTGGTACCAATAATTTTGTCAGAGTTTATGAAGCCACTGAGGGCATTCAATTTGACCACGGCACTATTGATATTAAAGACGGGAAAGTTTATTACTACTTGATGGAGCGTGGAGAAGGTACGGCTATGCCTCTTCATTTACAGATCATTGACTTAGATCTTGAAAGTGACGCATTAAAACCAAGCGTTAGTTTTCCGTCAGCGAACATGAGTGTCAATGAAGGATATGAGCAATTATCGTTTGGAGTTGTTGCCACCAGTCCTGATGAAAATCGTTCTATAGTTAGTGTTGATTTGTTTGTTGATGATAACTTTATCCGAACTGACTCTGCAGACCCTTTTGTGTGGGGACATAAAAGTAAACCTAATGAGTTATTAGGATTAACCGCCGGGACGCATACCTTTAAAGCTATTGCGACGGATAGCGAAGGTCTAACGGGTGTCGCGACAATGACATTAGAAGTGCTATCTAATCGTCCCATTGTCACTTTTCCTGAATCAACTGTTACAGTGGAAATGGATTACACCTCACTCAAACTTAGCGTAACTGCAACTAGTCCTATTGAAGGCCGTAGCATTTCTAAGGTTGATTTGTATGCCAATGATACGCTGATCCGTTCAGATAATAGCGTGCCCTACCTTTGGGGGCATAATAGTAAACCTGCTGAGTTATTAGGTTTACCTGTGGGAGTTCATACATTTACCGCAGTTGCTACTGATAGTGAAGGTTTAGAAGGTCAATCAACCATGACGCTAATTGTCAAGGGGCTAGAGCAGGTACCCACAGTAGTCTTCCCTGATGAAATTGTGACAGTGTTTGAAGGTTACGAAAAACTAGCCGTGACTATTCAGGCTGAATCACCAATGGAAGGACGCTCAGTTGTCTCAGTAACCTTATATAAAAATGGTGAGCTGGTGCGTGTTGATACCAGACCTGTCTGGAATTTTGGACACTCTTTAGCACCTTATGAGCTTGGTGCGATGGGCTGGTTGGATACTCACTCTCCAAATCCAAATCCCTTAGGTGTTGGTTCACATACTTTCAAGGCCGTTGCCAAGGATAGTACCGGCTTAGAAGGCGAAGGTTATATGACATTGATCGTTAAGCCTCTGCCTGCACCTACCATTAACTTTATTGAATCGGACATTGAACTTACTGAAGGATATACAGGGTTGTCGCTATCCGTTGATATAGAGACAGCAACTGATGATATAGACCTAATCAGTGTTGGTTTATATCTTGATGAGGTCTTGATTCGAGAGCTTTACGAAGCCCCGTTTACCTGGGGTGATGAATTTAACGCTAATGAATTGTTAGCAATCCCTGCTGGTAGCCATGTGTTTAAAGCAGTGGTAACGGACAGTAATAATCGCACGAGCGAAGCAACGGTATTACTTGATGTAGCCCCAAAACCGATGCTCGGAGATTTGGATGGCGATTTGGATGTTGATACGATAGATATGAGATTGTTTAGAGTGGCCTCAAGTCGTGGTGAACTGACAGACATGGCATTGGACTTCAATAATGACGGGCGCATCAATAGTCAAGATTTACAAGGTTTATCGAGATTATGTACTCGCAGTCGTTGTGCTAGTGAATAATAAAATACAGAGGAACTTATAATGAAATTTATAGCAGCAATAGTAACATTTTTATTTATCTTTAATTCCCATGCAGGCTTGATTACAACCGCTAGCGATCACGCTAATTACAATACCGGTGACTTGGTAAGCATCGACTTTTTTGTAAATGACTTAAATCCGTCAGTCGATTTCTTAGATATTAGTTATTATTTTGATAATACTCTACTTACATTAGATGAGTTTAGTTGGAGTGATTCGCCAGAAATTATCGGTTTCGGTGCATTTGGTCTTGTTTCCAGTGATATTTTTGACCCCAGTATTTTCTATATCAACCTAGGGTTTTTGCATGGTTTTAGCGATGTTCTAGGTACAACATTTAAGCTTGGGCAACTGCAGTTCACTGCTTTAAGTGATTCTGTTGTCGCTGAGTTGTCATTAACCAATGTCATTGCTTTCGATTTTGCTGGTGCAATTGTTGAACCGCAATCTGTATCTGAACCATCGGGTTATGTATTACTCTCGCTCATTGGCGGTTTATTTTTAATGCGCAAACGGGCTAGGCTTTAATCCCGCTCTGTCGGAGCTTTAATTAATTTCAAATTAATAAACCCACAGATAACTATAATTATCTGTGGGTTTATTGCTTTACATTGTAGTTCCCAGCGTTTTGTCATCCTTACGAGCTAACAATCGTAGTCTTAAATTAGAAATTTGCAGCAAAGTATTATTATAAAACCAGACTCCCTACTTGCACACATCTGCTCTGCCTTTGGCTTTTTTGTTCTGTATAAAAGCCCTTACATTTAGTCTTTATAATCTGATAACTGAAAAATTGCTTTAAGTAGCCTAATCCATTAGTTAGCAAAATGCGTGAAAAGATAAAAAATCGAATGGGGTGTTGGCCTGCTATTGATTTGGTTTACCGCCTTGGCTTTTAAGATAGCGATATGGGTGGGGGGAGGGCATTACTCTAGCAATTAAACATGTCTGTGCCGTAACAACTGCTTGTGGATTTAGTTTGAGCTTAACAAGTTAAATTTGAATTGCTATACCGAATCAAAAACTCCGACATAAAGTCGGAGTTTTTATACATCGTTGTAAAACTTATTAAGGTCTAAAGTTTAACTGTTACACCCAGTGTAAGTCGGCGATCGGTAATATCTTGTTCACACAACAGTGTGCCTTCATTGAAACACCATTTAGTACTGTCTTCACGGGTTAAATTCACACCTTCAATACCAACCGATACTGTTTCGTTAATATCGTAACCAATACTCGCATTTAACTGGCCTCTTGCGCCAATAACGGGCGGAACGTTAAATCTCATGACGTTTTCGGTCTGAGTATAAGCATCACGCCATGTATAACGTACGCGAGCGTTTAAATCGTGTTTGTCATAAAACAAGGTAATGTTATAGGCATTTTGTGATAAGTTGTCTAATACAATGCGTTCTGTAACTACGTCATCATCTAAGGTCGCAGTGCTGTTATTGGTATCGGTACGACCCAAAATTTGATTAATTGCATCTGAAGCAATATGAAAATCGGTTAAGCCAGCACCGGATTTTTGATAGGTGTAGTTGGCAATAATACCAAAGCCTGAAGCCCAGCCGAGGCTATCTTCAAATTCAGCCAAATCATATTGAACCGCTAACTCGATGCCGCTTTGGGTTTCAGTGCCGTTGGCATTGAGCTGAGTCTGTCTAGCTACACAAATACCGGTAACGTCTGTGCGACTAGAAAAGACATTAAAGTTCTGCCATGGAACTGTGGGATTAAAAATCCCTCCTCCTTCACAAGGCGCAGTTACATCACGTTCAATTTGGCCAGTTGGTCCGATTGGTTCATCTGGCTGATCTTGTATTCTGGTGATCAGGTCTTTTCTTTCTTTATGGAAAAAACCAACACTTACAAGACTCGAAGGGGTAAAGTAATATTCAAAAGATAAATCATAAGACCAGATTTTTTCCGGCGTTAGTTCTGGATTACCTACTCTAACCACAGATGATGGGCTAGGGGAGAAGGTCGTAGAAGTAGACAATGAGTCAAAATCTGGTCTTCTGATATCCTGGGCAACACCCGCTCTTACGAAGAAATCTTCTGTTACTTCAGCAACTAAATTGAAACGAGGAAGATAGAAGTCGTAGTTTGTGCTAACAGAGCTTGGAATGATACTGGCTTCACCTGTAACAGGATCTGCATTTCCAAGGCTGGTTCCATAAGAGGTTAGGTCGGTATTTACATAACGCAAACCTAAGTTACCGCTAATAAAAATGTCCTTAACCTCTAGCTCATAATCACTTTGCACGTAGACAGCCGTGGTCTCTTCATCTATGTCAAAAAATGACGAAATCTGTATTGTTGGTGTAGCCAGCAGACTATCAGTTGCACCCACATTGGCATTATTCTGCATAATCGCTTGGTTAATGGTATCAATCACAAGTTGTGGATTGGTAAATGCAATATCATTATCAATCGTTAAGTAATCAGGGATATATAAGGTTCTATCATCTGCTCCATTAAAGTTATTGGCTCCTGGCGTGATAATACTTTCAAACAAGCTTGCTCGTGGACGGTTATATGAACCAAAGTTATTGCTTGAGAGGTTATTGCTGGTTGTTGAATTACTTTTATTCCAGCGTACCCCAGCTTTAATGTCGGTAAAAAAGGGATTTGTCTCAGAGATATCGTAAATAAAGTCGACTCTGGCAGCGGCTTCGCTTCCTTCTCGGGTATTTAGATTATTGCCAACAGACCTAAGTGCATAATTATTAGGATCAAGTAATTGTGCGGTAGTTGGTGACTCTGCTAACCCTTGGGCAATTCCAAATTCAAACGTATTACCTGAAATATTGAAAATAGCGGGTGTACCATTATCGTTTGCTGTGCCTGGACCAGGCTGAGTGGTATTGGGATTAATAAAATCCAGCTCAGAGTTGAGCGAGGGCAAATCAGTTTCTGAGTCAGAATAAGAAACCTCTGCACTTAATTTAAATTTATCTGCGCTCCACTCACTGCCTAGGGCAAATACTCGGCTTTGGGTTAATCGAGATGAAGTATCATTACTAACTCGTAAATTAGGATCAGTGCCACCAATGCCAATAATGCCGCTTGTAACAACAGTAACTTCACCTAAATTTAAGGTACCAAACTGCCCATCCACACTGCCTAAGTCAATAGTCTCAAAACCGGTGTTAGTGGTATTGTCAATAACGGGGTTGGCCCCAGTACCAGAGAAATAGGCACGTGAGCTTTTTTGTGCACGTTCTTGGTCGTTAACTGTTGCATCAAAATAGAACTTTAAATCGTCATTAGGCTGAAACTCGATCGAGCCAGTAAAGTTCTTTGTTTCATAGTCGTAGGCCAAAAAAGGTTGCGCCAAAAACTGGGTACGCAAAAAAGCGAAGGGTTCGGCACTGGCTCTACCTGAATCAGGAGTGACAACACGATCTCGGTCAAAGCGAGGGGTAATAGAAGCCACATCTTGTTCTGCATAACTACCGGTTAATACGATTCCAATTTTACCAAAGTCAGTTTGCCAATTATCACCAAAGGTGCCCGACACTTTGGGTACTGTACTATCAGCTAAATCGCTATTTTCACCTTGAACACGAAATTGCACTAATTGCTCTTTAAGACTTAATCCACGTAAGGTTCTCAGGTTAATAGTACCACCGACAGAGCCTTCAACTGTTTTGGCTTCGGGTACTTTAGTTACTTCTAATGAGGAAATTAATGCTGCCGGTAAGTCATCAAAACTAATACCTGTACGACCGGCGCCAGAACTAACAGAAGACACACCATTAATTTCGACTCTATTATCACCCGTACCACGAATTTGAACACCAGTACCTACGCCAGAGCTACGCGTAATCTGTACTCCGGTAATGTTTTCAAGTACTTCGGCCAGATTGTTATCGGGTAACTTACCGATGTCTTCGGCTTGAATCACTTCTTTAATGTTGGCTGAACTGCGTTTTTCAGCTAAGGCACTGGCAAGTGCATTACGTATCCCCGAAACCTCAATTATCTCAAGGTCGTCATTGGCACCGGAATTATCGTTAGTTTGGGCTATTGCTGCCACTGGAATGCCATGGAGCGCAGCGGCAATCGCTATAGCCAAATTAAGTTTTTTATTTAATAACTTTTTCATTTATGTGTCCTTGGTGGTCGTTAAATATGTGTATTTAATGTGTTAAATTTAAAGGCTTATTTAACAAAAATCAAACAACATTGGTCATATATAACCAACAAGTATCGTATTTGAATACTTGTGTGACTCTTGTTGTTTTTATATGATTTTTGGTGACTTGTAAGTTTTGTTTCTGAAAAATATTTAATTGCCTGATGATGAGATGGTTTTGCAATGGATAAACCACGTATAGTGAGGGTTTCAGTCTTATCTATAGCAATTTAAGGCTACATTTTTATTTTTTATTCAACGCTTAAATAGTAAAGCGTAATGCATGTATTGTTCATTAAATTCCATTTACAGTCACAATTAATCGTTGTTATGATGTAATTTAGGTTAAAATGATGTGTGTTTAGTGTAGGTTTTCTGGTTATTTGGAGGCCAAATAGAGGCCAAAATTGACACGATGAAATTTCCCTTATTTCCGACTCTGTTTAAGCGTTGATCTATGTTTTTACGTAGTCAACGAAAACGTGTGTTTAAAAATTAATCATTAGAGAATGTAAATAATGTATAAAAAACGTATTTTAGTCATGACTTCAGTTGTTAGTTTGATGGTTTGTATCTTGAGTGCTTGCAGTAAAACGACAACTACCTCTACTTCATCTTTGAGCAATAGTGAAAAAAACATCCAAGAACATGCGATTAATATCGGTAATAAAGTCGCAAGTTGGCAACTTAATCACTTAGAGGAGTTTGACTACTTAGATGAGAGGTATCACAAAAGCTCGTCCAGTCCACTTTGGTGGATACAAGCTGCGTTTTATATTGGTCTTACCGAATGGGCTGATACGTCGAATGACAACAATATTTTGCAGCATATCCAAGCGATAGCCGCAGAAAATGATTTTAAAATTGATGAGCGACGCCCATTGCATGCAGATGACCATGCAATTGCCCAAACTTATCTTTGGTTAGCGCAAAAGAGCAAAGAAAATAAACCCTATCAGCACGTGCAAAAAATATTCGATCAAATAATTGAGAGTCAACCTAAGGTAACACTTGAGTGGATAAAAACAGATGAAAAAATACCGGGATATCACAACCCTTGTCAGTTGAGGTGGTGTTGGTCAGATGCCTTATTTATGTCGCCAAGAGTATGGCTGCAACTTACCAATATTACCGGGGATGCAAAGTATTTTGAATATGGGGATAGAGAGTTCTGGGCGACAGTAGATTATTTGTTTGACAAAGATCACAATCTTTTTTATCGCGATAGCAACTATTTTGATATGAAAACAGCCAATGGCGAACCTGTATTTTGGAGTAGAGGCAATGGCTGGGTTTTTGCTGCATTACCTTTGATTATTGAAGCACTACCAGACAATCATCCTTCTAAATCTAAGTATATTGAATTGTTTAAAGCTCACGCTAAAGGCCTGATTGCACAGCAGACCTCAGCAGGTTATTGGCCTTCATCTTTAAAAGATGCCAAGCAATTTGATATGCCAGAAACGAGTGGTACTGGCTTTATAACCTATGGCTTGGCGTGGGGGGTAAATAACGCTGTTCTGACTGATGCGAAGTCCAAACAAGCGGCGTTAAAAGGGTGGAATGCCTTAACTCAAGCCATTGCTAAAGATGGTCGCGTAAATTGGGTGCAACAAGTCGGTGCTTCACCTGACACCGTTAAGCAAGCAGATACCCAGTTTTACGGTGTTGGCGCTGTACTACTCGCCGCCTCGGAAATGAGTCGCTGGAAAGAGTAAAAATTACCAATTAAAAGGTTCATAGTCCCCCTCAGTGCACAGGCCGCCATTTGATTTAATCGGCAGGTGATGTTCGGAACGATGAACATTTTTTATACCGTGATGCATACCGTATAGGTCATCCTAATGTTCAACATATTAAAGTAATACTGGGAACTTGAGATCTAACCCTAAGAAAATCATTAGGGCTAAACAATAAAAATACTGGAATGCAGCAAGCTCAATAATTAGGAAAGTTACTATGCAAAGTCTTCAAAATAATAATTTTTTTGCAAAATATACAAGCCATAAAACATTTTTACCCATTGTTTGTACCGCGGTCGTTCTGCTGGTGAGTGCTTGTGCAAATCAAAAGATTGCACAAGTTAGCATCGCAGAAGTGGTTAAAACTCCACCTAATATTCTATTGATATTATCGGATGATCATGCTTGGAATGATTATGGGTTCATGGGGCATGAAGTTGTTAAAACGCCATCATTAGACAAATTGGCCAACGAAGGAGTGACCTTTAAACGAGGTTATGTGCCTACTTCATTGTGCCGTCCGTCACTTGCCACTATCGCTACAGGTTATTACGCCTCACAACATGGTATCACTGGTAACGATCCGTCACGTCTGTTACCTGGCGGAAAAGGCGGGATTGAATACGAAATTCAGAGAGCGGACATTATTGCTAAAATAGACAAAGTCGCCACATTACCACAACTGTTAAAACAAAAAGGCTACGTGTCATTCCAATCAGGAAAATGGTGGGAAGGTAGTTATCAACGAGGTGGCTTTGACGAAGGTATGACGCGTGGATTTCCTCAGCCAGGTGGGCGTCATGGAGATATTGGACTTAAAATCGGACGCGAAGGAGTTAAGGAAGTGACTGACTTTATCGATAAATCTAGCGCAGCAAATAAACCATTCTTAGTATGGTATGCACCTTATATGCCTCACGCACCTCATACCCCACCGCAGCGTATTTTAGAAAAATACCTAGATAAAGATCTGCCTGTCTCAATAGCTAAATATTACGCCATGATTGAGTGGTTTGATGAAACGAATGGCCAATTAATCGATCACCTTGAGGCGAAAGGCCTTAGAGAAAATACCTTGATTGTGTACGTATCTGATAATGGTTGGGTGACGAATCCGACAAAAACAGGTGCTTTTTTACCTCTATCTAAACAAAGCCCTGGCGAAAGTGGGGTACGTACGCCGATTATGTTCTCACTGCCAGGCAAACTTAAAGCGCAAATGCGCCCTGAGTTAGTGAGCAGCATTGATATTGTGCCAACGATTTTAGCTGCGGCAGGAATTGATGTACCAAGTGATTTACCGGGTAAAAATTTATTTGTTGATATGCAAAACGAAACTCCGATTGATCGGGATACTATTTTTGGTGAAGGCTTTGCCCATGATATGGACGATTTAAATGATTTAGAATCGACGCTCCTTTATCGCTGGGTTATCGAGGGTCAATGGAAACTAATATTAAGTTACGATGGTAAAAATGTAAGTTATCAGGACTACCATAAACACGACCTTAGTGGACCCCGTTTATATAATTTATTGGCAGACGAACACGAAGAAACTAATTTGGCAACTCAGAATCCTGAATTAGTCAAACATCTATCTGAGAAACTGAATGCTTGGTATCCGATTAGATCTAGAAAAGTGTTACAAAACTAACATGCTTGAATTGAAGCAAAGTCACTAAGGTTAAGATTTATGAAGAAAATATTGTTATCCACCTTTATTTGTCTTGGATTAGTGGGATGTTCAGAACCATCAAAACAAAGTGCTGGTATAAAGCCCCCCACTGGGGCACAAAATATAGTTAAGCCATCAGGTTTATTAGTAGAGGGTAATCACACACCATTAAATGTGCATAATCTTCATCCTAGCTTATCTTGGTTGGCTAATGTGAAACAGCAGTCTGCTTATCAAATTCAAGTAGCTACAACGCACGCAAAATTGACCAATGATCTAGCTGATTTGTGGGATAGTGGCAAAGTGTTAGCTAAACAATCGCGAAACATTACCTATCAAGGTAAAGAGTTAAAGAGCAACGACAGTGGATTTTGGCGTGTCAGAGTATGGCCAGAAGGTGCGAATAGTCCCGATGAATGGAGTGAAATAGGCCGATGGGAAATGGGCTTATTAAATAACGCTGACTGGCAAGCCAAGTGGCTGCAAGTGCCTAATCCTGAAGTGACAATACCAAGCGAGGGGCTGATTCAATGGGTTGAATTGGTCGGCACAGTAGAAAAAGAAGACGGCACAATTGTTAAGACTGCTGTACCTCAATTACATCTTATGCCTACCGCCAGTTTGTTTAGGCATGAATTTGCAATCGATAAGCAAGTTGTCAGTGCCAAATTGCATAGCACCGCCGGTGGTTATTACGAAATATTCATCAACGGTAAAGCGGTAAAAGATCGTATTATGGATCCTGGCCAAACTGATTTTGATAAACGAATTTTATATAACACCGATGATGTTAAGACCTTGCTAAACTCGGGCCAAAACGTAATTGGTGTGCATTTAGGCAGTGGTTGGTACGACGAAGATATTGCTTTTAGCGGGTGGGTAAATCCCGATGCCACTACTGACAAAAAAGACAGAAAAACCTATACCTTTGGCCAGCCTACATTTATTGCCCAATTACAGTTGACCTTTAGTGACGGTAGTACTCAATTAGTCAGCTCGAATGAAAATTGGCTTAGTCATCCATCGCCTGTCGTAAAAGAAGGCATATTTTCTGGCGAGTTGTATGATGCATCAAAGGCGGTAGCTAATTGGCACACGGTGCAAGAAAATTTTAATAAGGCCAATTGGAAGTCTGCAAAGGAGTTAGCAAGCTGGCCTACTAAACAACTTGAGCCGCAATTATTGCCGCCCATTCGCCCTGTTAAAACCATGTTGCCTGTTAGCGTGCTTCAGCCAAAAAAAAACGTTTGGGTGTTTGATTTTGGACAAAATTTTACAGGAATACCGACTCTAAATTTAGATAAATTAGAATTAGTCAAAGGGCAGGCAGTATATTTACGTTTTGCTGAGTGGCAAGACGGCAAAGGCAATATCAGTCAATTAAGTGGGGGAGGCTGGGCTACTAACCTCAACGCAGTAGATGGATACATTGCCAGTGAGCACAATGCTAAATCTTGGACTCCAAGCTTCACATGGCATGGCTTTCGTTATGTTGAAGTAACAGGCTTGACTAAACAGCCACCACTAGAGGCATTAACTGCCCATTTGGTGCGTAGTGATGTCACACGTGTTGGTGAATTTGAAAGCTCTGATCCCTTGCTTAATCGCATACACCATACCGCCTTATGGACCTATGAAAGCAACTTAATGAGTGTACCTCTAGATTGTCCTATTCGTGAAAAAGCGGGTTGGACAGGTGATGCTCATGCTGCGCTTATCACTGGTAACTACAACTTCAATATGGAAACTTTTTGGCCAAAATACTTAGGTGATTTTCAAACTGCATTGAAAATTGCCCCTACGGTCGTTCCCGGTAAGCGAACTGGTGGCGAAAAAGTTGATTGGGCAGTGGCTGAAGTGTTTATTGCTTGGGAGCATTATCGTCACCATGGCGATATTCAGGTATTGCAAAAGCAATATAAAAGTTTGCGTAAATTTATGGATTTTGGGCAAACTCAAATGTCAAATTATTTGATTTCAGAAGGTTATGGTGATTGGTGTGATCCTGTGCCGTCTCCTGGGATGTCGAGAGTTGGTGGCCGTGGTACTCCACAATGGACTAGTACGACTGTAACCAGTACCGCGCTATTTACTCAAGCTGCAAACTTTATGAGCCAAATAGCTCAAGTGTTAGGTAATACCCAAGATGCAGAAAAATACCAGAGCTTATATAAAAACATGAGTCATGGTTTTCACACTACTTTTTATGATCCTCAAACAGGCCATTATGGTAGTCAAACGGCTGATGCTATGGCGCTGCAATTTGGTATTACACCGCTTGAGTTACGCCAAAGTGTGGCCGAAGCCTTGAATAAAGACGTAGTAGAAAAATGGCAAGGTCATTCATCTGTTGGCGCATTGGGACAAACCTATTTGTATTTAGCTTTGAGCGATTATGGCTATGCCGATACGGCTTTTAATATCTTTAAAGCCAAGGGATACCCAGGTTTTTCCTACTTATTTGATGAATTAAATGGGACGACTTTATGGGAGCGCAAAGGAGCGTTTGACCCAACTCAGAAGCGCGGCCCATTGCGCTCATTAAGTCATCCATTTCATAGTGGTTATGATGGATGGTTCTATCAAGGTTTGGGTGGCATTCGTCCACTAAAAGACACCGTTGGCTTTCAAACCTTTGAGCTTAAACCGGTATTTCCGAAAGACTTAGACTCAATTAACGTCAGCTTTACCACGGGGTATGGCGAGATAAAAAGTAGTTGGCAAAGGCGTGAAAAAGACATCATTTTTATGACTACTGTGCCCAACAATTCTGAGGCCTGGCTGATGTTACCAAATAAACCTAAACAACTACTGATGCCTGGTGACTACACTTTTGTAATTAGCCACCAAGGTAAATAACACGAGCTTTATCTTAGCTTTTTAAAAGACGATTGCTGAAGAATATTTGTTTATTACGAACTAGACGTTATAAGGACAGGATTATGATAACTATCAGAAGCATGACTTGCAGCATTATGATCTTGTTACTAGCAGGATGTGGCGCTCTAGCAGGGAACAACGAGCCATTAAAAGTATTAATAATTGATGGGCAAAACAATCACAAAATTTGGCCGAAATCCACGCAGTTGATGAAGCATGCCTTAATGCAAACTGGGCGCTTTGAGGTTGATGTCTATCGTACCCTCTATACGTGGAATGGAGGAGAGTTACTAAAAGAGTTTTCTTTAGACGATGGTAAGCACTATCAAGACTTGCCTCAACCAAAAACTGACCCGCAGTTTACTCCCGACTTTTCAAGGTATGACGTTGTTATTTCAAATTTTGGTTGGAAAGCTGCTCCTTGGCCAGAGTCTACCCAACTTGCGTTTGAAAACTTTGTCGCGTCCGGTGGTGGGTTTGTTAGTGTGCATGCTGCTAACAATTCGTTTCCAAACTGGAAATCCTATAATGAAATGATTGGCTTAGGTGGATGGGGTGGCAGAAATGAAAAAGATGGACCTTACGTTTATTTTGACGAAGCTGGAAATCAAATTATTGATAATCAAATTGGTGACGCAGGGGGACATGGTCAGCGTCATGAATTTGAGGTTGTAGTTCGGGATAAATCTCATCCAATTACACGAAATATGCCAAGTGTTTGGCAACAAAGTGAAGACGAATTATATAACAGACTACGTGGGCCGGCAAAAAACATGACCGTATTAGCAAGCGCTTATGACGACAAAAAATTTAATGGATCCGGACGTCATGAGCCTATTTTAATGGCGATAAGCTATAAAAAAGGCAGGGTTTTTCACACCACACTTGGTCATGACGAGCCCGCGTTTACAAATTCCGATTTTATGTTGAGCTTGTTAAAAGGCACTGAATGGGCGGCGAGCGGGGAGGTTACGTTGTAATTACTGCTATCCAATAAGTTGATAAATATGTCTATAAACTAGGCGTTATAAATCATAGCTAGCAAGGAAAGGCACCCATTGTTTCGATCATTACTTAACTACCATAATGTTCCTAGAAGAGCAGCTTGCAAAGTCATTTTAATTGGTTTTCCTCTTATTGTTTGATGAGTGAATTGCAATATTAATTCACATCATCCAGATAGTTGCGGCTAATTCCTTTTCTCCAAACTGTAGTGTTGTCAATTACCCTTTTTCAAAGAAATCTGCTGTTAAAACAAATACTACCTTAATTTTTTGAGCTGAATATGGCTAATAAAAGATGATTTCACATTTTAATTATTGATTTATTATGTAGCAAAAATGATTTTTTATGTAAATAAAATGAAGAAAAATGATTTATATTGCCTGAAGAGATATTCAGAACAATGACCTAATGCTAGCTAAATATGATGGACTCTATTGATTTTTTCTATCTTAGGTCTCCAGCAAAACTGCATAGACTAGCCGTTTAATTTTAACTTGAAGGTATGACATGAGAGCTAAACAACGACATTTTTCTGTATTATTAGTTTGTTTTCTGATTCTTAATTCGTGGCCATTGCTTGCTGTGTCATCAGATCTCACTAATTGGACAGCCAAATGGATATGGACTAGTGAAAGATTCGTTGAACCCAATAGTTGGGTAGCTTTTCGTAAAGAAGTGACGCTGGATGATATTCATCAGGCGGCGACAGCTTATATCAGTGCTGATTCCAAATACTGGTTGTGGATTAATGGTGAAATGGTGGTGTTTGAAGGCAGTTTTACAGGAGGCCCATCACCGGTAAAACCATCCCCTAGAGTAGATAATTTTGCGATAGCCTCAAACAAATACTACGACCAAGTCGATATTAAAAAGTATTTGAAAAAAGGCAGTAATACCATTGCAGCACTGGTGTGGTATTACGGTGATAATGGTACCAAAGGTACACATGTTTCATCGCAAAGACCCGGTTTCATTTTTCAAGCACAAGTTGGCCAGCAACGCATTATTTCTGATGATACATGGAAAGCCAAAAAGCATCTTGCATACTTACCCGTAGAGAAAAAAAAGTCGGTCTATGCTGCGGCCTGGAGCGTTAATTATGACGCGCGTCAAGATATGCGCGATTGGACAAGTGATGCATGGTATATGTCAGATTTTGATGACTCCAAATGGCCTGCCGCAAGCGGTAGACATAGTCCTCCATCTGCTCCGTTTTATGAGCTTTTTCCAAGCGAAATACCGATTTTGACGAATTATGGTTTGGCAAATTGCACAAATTTTCAGTCGTCTGATTTTCCATTTGTAAGTGACGGCACCACAATCAAGTGCCAGTTAGACTTTAATAAAAATATTACGCCATATTTTGACATTGAAGCAGAAGAAGGTCTTAAAGTTCATATTAAATCTAACATGCGCTTGAACCCTATTGAGGCTTTTTATACTACCAAATCTGGTCGCCAGAAGTTTGAGTCTTATTCGTGGTTTAATGGCAGAATTATCGAATTTACCTTTCCTAAAGGCGTAACAGTGCATGGCTTAAAATACCGATGGACTGGGGTTGGCAATACACCTGGCCACTTTGAATCTGACGACGCGTGGTATACGCGTATTTGGCAAATGGCTGAAAATACCTTGTACATTTGTGCTCGAGACAATTTTATGGATACACCCGACCGTGAACGTGGTTTATGGATTGGCGACGTTGCCGACCAAGCCAGTTATCTATTCTATTCAATGGATCAGCCCGGCCGGGATTTACTCAAAAAAGCCATTAAAGTCACCATGGCATTTAGTGACTCTGAATCAGGCATATTTGCTGGTTTAGGGCCGGGCCGTTTTCGTGAGTTACCAGCGCAAAGCTTACAATTTATTGAGCAAAGTATCTGGCATTATTATTTCAATACCGGTGACAAAGAAATCCTTGCTTACGCCTACCCTTATGTACATAAATATTTAACCTTGTGGGACATCAAAGACAACGGTTTGGCGACTTTTAGAACAGGTGATTGGAAATGGACAGATTGGGGACCACAAGAGACCATTGACTATTCAGCCATTCAGGATGCCTTATATTTCAGCGCTTTGCTTGCAGCTAAGAAAATGGCAATAGAGCTGGCAGATAATACACATATTGATTTTTATGATGAGCGTATTAAATCTATCAAACAAGCCTATCAAAAGGAATATTGGCAAGACGGTTATTTCAGCAGTAATCCGGCAGAATTTAAAGATGATCGTGCTAATGCAGTCGCCATATTGTTTGGTTTGGCGAAGCCAGAGCAATATGCACAAATCGTTGATAATGTGCTAATACCAAATCATTTTGCTAGTCCGCATTTCGAATGGATGGTTTATAACGCCATGGCGATAGCTGGACGTTACGACGATGCCCTTGCCCGAATGAAAACACGGTATGGAGCACAAGTTGATAATAAAGAACGTTCAACATTAACCGAATATATGACGGGTGGTGGAACTGAAAATCATGCTTGGAACGCACCTAGCACGGTATTAAGTCAGTATATTGTTGGTATAGAACCAACATCAGTCGCATGGAAAACCTTCCAAATCATGCCGAATATGGCACACATGAAACGGGTAAAACAGCTTGTACCGAGTGTGCAAGGTGATATTGAAGTTGAAATAAACCGCACTAATGGCGAAATCAGCCTAGCGTTAACAATTCCGGAAGGTACCAGGGCTGTGGTTGGTATCCCCAAACACCACTTTGCCATCAATAACGTCAGCGTAAATGGTGATGAGGTGTTCCAAACAACTGGGCAGCAACCAAAACAACACGCAGGTATTAAATTTGTTGGTGAAGATGAAAAATACCTTAAGTTTGAAGTTATTGATGGCCGTTGGTTTATTAAAGCCAATTAGTAACAGTCATTAGCAACGTGAAATTTAAAAAGGGCATGCACTGCAAAGAGGTGTTTGTCCTTATTTCACAACTCATTTGAGGCACTTAATGCAAATTGGTTCTAAACAACCTTTGACTCTGGTCTTTCGACCTTGGCTTTTGTCCCTGAGTGTAATTTGTATGGCGCTCCTGTCGGCTTGCATAGTTTCAGTAAAACAATCTGTCAATTCGCTCCATTGGACTGTTATCCCAACAAGTCCCTCGGCGAAGCAGGCAAGATGGTTGATGTAATTTTAAAATTTATACATATGATGAATTCGTGGCCAAGTAGTAAATATCTTTGGGTAAATCGTCGCTTATTATTTGGCAAAATATCCTGGAGCTACGTCATAATAATCAGCATCAAGATGTTCTACATGACGAATTTCATCTAAATAAAGGATCATATCGGAATCACGCTCAGCGTTCTTGCCTGTTTGATACCAGCCCCAAGAAGGATAAAGCCCCTTATCATCGTTATAGCCAAGTTGAATATTGATTCTGCTAGCCACTTGTTTACCGTCTATCCACATTTTGATAAAGCCTTTTTCTGCAAACGGATTAGCGCGCACTTGAATTACAAAATCTACCCAACGGTCTTTATACTTGCTAATATCAAGCGGCACAGTAAATTTATTACGGCCTTGCCCGCCAGTATCTTTGGCGAATTTTCTTGCATCCCAACCATAACCTACATCAAAACCCTTATTGGTAATGGTGAGTGCCAAAGGCGGATTTCGACCGGGCTCTTTACCTTCTTTTGTAGTGTCTGGCGCGCCATGTAATTGAAAAAATAATGGGTCTTGGCTATCGCTAAGTTCAGTACCATCACTTGGAAAGTAGACACTAAAGCCGTGCCATACGGTTGCCGTGATACTGCTGGCATTGCTACCATGGAGCATAGCTTTACGATCTTCGTTATCTAGCTTATTTGGATCGCGATTCCATTTAGCAGGATTACCATGTTTCCAATGCAATCGGGCCGAATAATTACCTAAACGAGTGATGTTACGTTCAGCTACAAAGGAGTGTGGCCCTTGAAATTGGGTAAAACGGAAATTTTTCGGTAGACTTTCATCATATCCGGGATGATAAGTAGCGTACAATCGACCGGCATTCCAGCCTCCGCCTTCAAAGGATTCACTCGACAATGGCGAAATTCGAACTAGCGGATCAGTACCCGCAACACTGGCACCTACTGGATAATGTTGCTTTGGTAATTCCGTTGTTTTACTCTTTTCAGTGTTAGCACAGGCTGATAGCGCCAAGGCCAGAACAAATAGCACAAGAATGTCTCTATACATTTTCGATTTGCCTCTTTAGACTTATTTTCTACATCACAAAACGCCCCTTCTTATCGCTAAGTAAGGGAAGTAAATTACTTAGAATAAAGTTTTATTCTAAGCTGAATTGATCGATATTCGGTCCACTTTCACCTAGGGTTCTAAACTCAATGTGGTTAGCTCCTTTTATCAAAGTGAATTCAGCCACCGCTTGTTCACTCCATTTACTATCCCAACTACCAGTGGGTTCAAACTCAATAACCGTTGCTTTTTTATTGTTGATGTAAATTGCCAGCGGACGTTTGGAATTTTTATCATTGTGGGTATAGCGGAATACAGCTTTATATAGACCTTCTGCCCCATCATTTTCATGGTACCAATACAGGCTCCCCTCTTTTTGGTTGAAGGTGCCATAGCCTCCACCATGCACACCATGGGCATCTGTAACGGCAGCGGCCCCGCCTTTATATTCAGCCGCTTCGCCTTGCATTGACAAACCACGTCCCACCCACATATTGGCTGAGTTTTTATCTCCCCAGAAAATACCTACACCATCTCCAAAGCTTTGTTGCATGGTCAATACCAGTTTGCCGTTAACCATTACTTTTGCATAAACCGTGTC
>NZ_JANQVQ010000152.1:0-22725 GCF_030730205.1 Paraglaciecola sp. | reverse complement strand
TTGCCAAGGTACCAGCCATTCACATTGCATCTCCTCAGCTTTTAGGCCTGGTTTGTCTCGACCTAATGATTTGCCGTTAAGAAATAATTCCACTTCATCTAGGTTTGAATACACCCAGACTGGAATTTTTGTACCCTTTTCCATGGTTGGGTGAGTCCAACTAGGCAATATATGCAGAGATGGCTTATCTAGCCATTGACTTCGATAAAGGTGGAATAAGTCTTTTTTAAAACCGGCTAAATCTAGGGCTCCGCCCATAAAAGCGATAAATGGCCAACCACCATGTGCTAAACCGGCCTCACCATGGTAATCAAAACCGGTCCAACGAAAATGACCTGAATGATGAGGTAAATCTCGCGCCATTTCCCAGTTTTTACGGGCGCTAATACGTACCGTTGCATTGTCGTATGATGAATTTAAGTGCTGCTTTTGGTTTACCCAGTCTTTTGGATCTTTCCAGTCGTAAAAGAAAATTTCTTTGTCAGTAATGTTAGATAAGTCGAAAGTATTACTCTTAGGGCCATCTCGCCACCAAGTTTGTGTGCGGTAGTAACCACGTGTTTGCCAAGTGTGCGGCGCTTCTGTTGAGACAAATGGCTGATCAAATCGGCGCTTAAAAAAGTCTTTTTCTTCTGAACCACCATTAATGCCAATAACGTCCATGCCATCTGTGTTGGTCGAACCTGAGGTGACTAAACGTGTTGGATCAAATTCTTTCACTGCTTTGACTAATTCAGGGGCAATTTCACCATGAGTTTCGTTACCCACGCTGTAGATAATAATTGATGGATGGTTGCGGTTGCGGGTAATCCACTCAGCTATATCAGCTTTCCACCATTGCTCAAAGTGATGAGCACCGTAGTCGTGTAGCGCTTTTTGTGTCCAGCCATCAAAAATTTCGTCCATCAGCATTAACCCTAACTCGTCTGCTAACTCATAAAACATAGGAGGGTAGGGATTGTGTCCAAGGCGAATGGCATTTACGCCCATGTCTTTTAATAATTGTAGTTTCCATCGTAATAAGGGTTTAGTCCAAGCACCACCAACCGGGCCGCCTTCGTAGTGTTCCGCGACCCCTTGAATTTTAACGTTTTTGCCATTTATCCAAAAACCGCTTTCCGTTTTCCATGCTATGTCACGAACGCCAAAACGCGCATTATCACTGTCAATCACCGTACCTTTATGCAAAATTTCAACTTCTAGACTGTAGAGATAGGCAGCATGTGGAGCCCAGCGGTTAGCCTTGGTTAGCACAAAGGAAAACTCGTATTTGTCTTGTTGTTTAAATTTGCTAAGTGCTGATTTTCCGTTTAATACCTCTACTCCTTCTTGATCAACCACTCGATAATGCAGCGCATAGTCATCGGTTTGTTTCAGGTTTTGACTGAGCTCAAATGCTGTTTTAACTTGGGTTTTTGTGCCAACAAGCGGCGTGTGTACAAACAATGAATTGTGTTTTATGTGTATTGGATCAACTACCAGCAATTTAACGGGAGCATAAATTCCGCCCGGATGATACCAACGCGCTGAGGGTTGAAGTTCATTGTCAACACGCACACTAAGCACGTTATCATCATGGTTTAAATGTTCAGTAATATCGTATTGAAAGCTAATATAACCATAAGGGCGCTTACCTAACGCTTGGCCATTTAGCCATACCTCGCTATTCATGTAGACGCCATCAAACTGAATAAACACCCGTTTGCCTTGCCATTTATTGTCATAAGCAAAGTGTTTGCGATACCAGGCTAAACCACCTCCATGATTACCGCCAAATTGCTTCTGTGAACCGTCTTTTGACACGCCTTCTTCAAAAATATAATCATGGGGTACGTCTAACACTGTCCAGCCACTGTCATTGTGTTGCGTGTTTTTATAAACAGGCTTATCACCCAGTGTAAATTTCCAGTTATGGTTAAAATTTATTTCTTGTCTGGCTTTCACTGCTGACGAGGCTGCTGCGTGGTTTACCACCAATAAGCCTGCCACGGATAAAATCAATATGATCTTAATTCTGTTAAGCCATTTTATTGTTTCTGTTAATTTCATATATTCTTACTCTATTAATTTCTTATTTATTAAAAAAGTCGCAACGCGGTTAACGAGCAATTGGCTGTGGTTTGGTTAATTCAAACAACGGGTCTGCTGTGATACGCATTTTGTTTAGAATGGCCTTATCAAACTGAGCAATAATACTTTGCTGCTTTTCTGTCAGCTGCGCCTGCTCTTGTACTAATAAATTAGTGGTTTCCTCAGGATCCTGACTGAGGTCATAAAATTCATCTCGGCCTTCATTTTTAAAGTCTCGCAACAATTTATACTGCCCATTGCTATACATTCGCATGCCGGTAACAGATTGGTGCTGCGTGGTGTAAGCCGCATAGTAGTTAGTAGAAAGGATGGTGTTTTCATCCAATAAGGCAGGCACAAAGTCTTTGCCTCGAATAATGTTATCTGGACTTGCTTTGGTTCTTGCGATACGCACGAGGGTTGGAAACCAATCAAGGTTTGGCATGGTCGAAACGTTTTCAGAATTTGCCTTTATCACGTTAGGCCAGCGCACAATGGTTGGCACTTTCAAGCTGGGATCATACAAATTAGGACGCTGGCCCGACGGCACATTTTTAGTGCTCTGCGTTTTGTTATTTAACAGCCAAAAACCATTTCCCTTGTGCCAAATCCCGTTAAAGCCAATGTTATAACCATGATCAGATGAAAAAACCACCATGGTATTGTTAACTAAGTTTAATTGCTCTAGGGCAGCCATGATGCGACCAAGGTTACGGTCAATGCCTCGCACACTCGATAAATATTCACGCATCAGTTGTTTAGCACGTTGGGTATCTAAATCAGGGTAATTGGGGTGGGGTAACTTCATATCCATATCAAGATAGGGCGCTTCATCTTCAGGTGCTACCGGTAAAAATTGATAATGTGGCGCACGATAATGCAGCGACAAGGCAAATCGTTTGCTTTTATGTTTTTGTATAAAATTGACCGCGTGATCGGTCAGAATGTCGGTAGTTAAGCCTGTTTGCCTTTTAACTTCGCCATTTATATCTAACAGCGGGTTTTCAGGCGTTGTGCCGCCGCCAACAAAACCAACAAACTCTTGATAACCATGTTGGGTAGGGTGATGCTGTGGCTGGTAACCTAAATGCCATTTTCCAATAAGTCCGGTGGTATAACCCGCTCTTTGTAACACCTCTGGCCATGTTTCGAATTTTTGCTCAAGACCAAGATCAGGTTGGTTACCGGTTAGGCTCTTAGCCGTGGTGTTGATCCAGTCATCAAGCCCTAATTCATAACCATATTGTGAGGTAAGTAAGCCAGCACGAGAGGGAGTACAAACGGGGGTAGTGGCATAGGCATTTGGTAAATACATACCTTGGGAGGCGAGTTTGTCTAAATTGGGGGTTAGTGCTTGTTTATTGCCCGAACGCCCTAGCGCCCACGGTGCTTGATCGTCGGTATAAATAAACAAAATATTTGGCGCTTCCACATCATTTAAGCTGGTTTGACTGCCTACAAGACCGCTAAATTGTTCACAACCCATCAAGAACAGCGCTAAGCTCAACGTTGGCAACACCTTAAAATAATTTAATCTAGTCATTTATATAGACTCTATTTGTGTGTTTATATTATCTGTCGGCCAAAGCGCTTTAATTACCGCTAACTTAGTGTTCTAGATGTTGGGTTGTTTTAATACCTTTTAGGACGTATTGAAGGCTGTTAAAAAGTCTTATAAGCGCTGGTGCTAGACGGCTTCGCAGTTATTTTGTGCTGTTTATATTGCACGTAGCTACCATTACCTAAGTACATTTCGGTTGGCTGTTGTTGGTCATCAAGAGTGATAAGGGCAAAACGGCCTATAAAGTCAATACCAAGGTTTTTATCTACGTAACGTTGCTCACTATTTTCCTGAACTAAAACATACTGTGTAAACGACTTACCATTGAGCTTGATACCTACTTTTACCCCTTTAAATACACCATGAGTGAGGATACGGTCGATTGTTTGTATGGTGTAGTCATCGCCTTCGGTGATTGACTCGTAAGCTACAATGTAAGGGTTATTCCATGCCTCACCTTGGTGGCGCAATAAAAAGGTAGGTAAGGGCTTTTCATTATAAGGCGCAGAGGCGCCATAAGCTTTTGGGGCTTTTACTTGGCTAATTTCAAGCTCTAATCCGGCCGGAATTAAAGCGCGCATTGAAATACTTTTATCGCCTAACCTATTTGCAGAAAAGGTTGCCTCATATTGCTGAGAGGAGCTACTTTTGGTTTTTACGTCATCAAAAAAGTGCCAGCCTGGGTGTCTGTAACCTCTTTGACCTGTAGTAATCCACTCTAATTTAGCTGAGTCTTGGTAACGCTCTTGATCAGCAACTAAGGCAACTGCTTGCTGGTTCGAGGTGATGTTTAGCTCATCGCCAATATTATGATAAACATAGTCATGGTATTGCTGCTGGGTGTCACTTTTTGCTCTAAAAATATCAAGGTAATATCCTTTGCTCTCACCCAGCTTAATTAAGGTTAGGGTTCTTTCATGATGAGCTGGAGCGACTAGATTAAACTCATCAAAAAACGAGGATGTTGAGAATGAATGATTCGGGGATACACCAATATCACCGGCAGCAGGCTCCATCAATTCAGATTTAACCCGATTGATTCCAAGATTTATCCAGTCGCCTTTTGAGGCAGAAGCGCCATTACTGATAACTGTGTTATGGGCCGCAAACAATCGGTAATAGTTTTCATGAATATCGGTTCGGTAAGTGCCTTTTCCTCCGTCAACACCAAGAACATGGCCTTGACCATATAATTCCATATCCATACCCGAGGCATGGCCATGAATATATGAACCACCTGCAACAAAGCCCATCAAGCTATTTTTTATTGGATCAATTTTACTGATATTGCGCTGAATATTCATCCCAGCGTACTCTAAACGCAAAGTGCGAGGACGTGGTGGAGTTACATCAATTTCAGTTTTACTTTCAATTTTATTCACCGACCATAGTAACTGCAGTGGCGTAAAATAGGGGCTAGCGCCGTAAGAGCGACTATGAAGATGGCCACGATCATATAAACCGCTTTTGATGCTAGATGACAAGTAAGTAGTGAAATATTCTTCTTGTTGTTTGTTGTTATTTAACTTGGCTAACAACAAGGAATTTTCTAAATCGGCATAATCAATTGTATAAGTACGGTGGCCATCACCAATATAAGGTGATTCGTCGTTTGGATACTCTAAATAGTAGTAAGAAGTAAAGGCCCCTGGAATATTGGGGTATGTTGCCCCTAGTTTTAACGATGGATCGTAACGATCTAATAAGGTCATTAAATAAACGGTAAAACCAGCAACATGACGAGAATATTGGAATGACTCAGGCCAAATGTCGCCTTGATTAACAAAATGCTTAGCGATCTTCTTTAACGATGCTTGGTTTTTAGTGTCGATATGAGTGTAGTAAGGAATGAGTTCTTTAATTTTTTGTCTACCGTCGAGGGCTAAAATATTATGTACCAAACTTGATGATTCTAATACTGGCCAGTTTGAGTCTAGCAACCCCTTATTTAACGCTAACCAGACATAGGTACCAAACACGTATTGAGCCGCGTTAAAATCGAAATCTGTCAGTTTGGCTGAGGCCAAGTCATATACCTTGCCACCTGTAGCTAAATAAGGGTAAACAAAGTCGTAAATAATGGGTAATTGAGCGCCGATCACACGCGCTTCATATAAGTGGTCGGTTGGAAACATCCAGCCAGAATTCATCTCTCCCTCTCTGTGCACTTCCATTTGTCTGAGGGCGTTAATATAAGTAAACAAAACGTCTGCACCGCATGTCGCATATTTTGTTTCTTGAGTCAGATAATACAAGACGCCACAGTCAACGCCGTCTTGCAGAGATTTAACCACTTGGGTTAATTGTTCTTTGCTGCCGCCTTCTTCATGACGAAAGGTAGGTAGTGTAGGTGGCAATGATTTATTTTCAGACCAAAGCAAGGGTAATTCTTCTAATATATTGCGGCGTTTTTTATCGCCTTGAACTGCAACTGAATCAACCCGATGTTTAAGCTCTTCAAATAATGTCTGTGCCCAAGTTTCTGATTGTATTTTATCTAAAATAGCGGGCCGTTCTGAGTTTTTAACCCAAATTGACGGTCGTTCAATTTCTTCAGTTGTACTTGATGCTGAAAAGCTTAAGGTTGACAATGAGCAGACACTGACTACCAACGCGCTTTTTAAGCTCAATACTGTTTTGAGGGATCTGAACCAAGGTTGGCTATTTTTTGCTACTAACATGCTAAGGCCCTAAATAGTTATTTTTCTGCTAGCTCAGGCTAACTACATTAATTCAACGTCTGTCTTTCAGTGATTACCGAAAAACTGCCCGTCATGCCATAAATACAAGCGTTGAGCATCACCGCTTTTTACGTTGAGGATCACCGCAAGCGTATTAGCTTTGTTATCTTTTACCGAGTCCATTTCTATACGAGTGTTGGCTAAGTCCAAGTATGTCTTGTTAACTTTCCATTCTTGTTGGCTTTCGCTGATCTTTTTTGCTGTGGCAAATACCGTATGACCTTGTTTATTTTTATAGATCACGACGGCAGTGTCGTGATCTATACTTTCTAAGCGTTGAACCTGTTTTATATCACGGTCTTCTAGGTCTCTTACGGTCCGTTTTTGGGTGCCGGGAAGAGGAAGACTGTGTTGCCACTCGCCATTTTGCAGTGCCACCATACGCCACTCTCTATATTCTTTAGTGCGTGCTTCATAGGCTAGGGCTGGGGTATCCATAATAAGCGGCACTGTACTAAAGGGAGTTTCGTCTCTTAGGGTTGAGTCAAAGGCTAAGGTTTGTTTATTCGCGCTTGTTAAGGTGATGGGAAGTGATAACTGTTCATTTTGAGCATTGTAGAAGGTGTCGCTGGTGGTATCGAGCTTCATGTAATAAGCATTGATACGACTATAGGTTTCTTTATCGTGAACTTCGTTAAAGTTACATTCGTGCCATAAATAACTGATAGCAATTTCGGTATCTGAGATTTTTAATGGGTTGATGTAAAAGGTATCAACATTAATTGGATTACTTGTTTGGGGTGTGGGCCAAGTGATAATCACAGGTGCCTGAAAGTGCTGTTCGCCGCCTTTCATTTTGTAATAAACCCAAGGGGATTTGTGGGTACCGGCGCGGGTGAATAAATAAATGTCACCGTTGGCCATAGTGTAACTTTTGGTATAAGAAGCAAAGGGACTGATGTCATTCACTTGCACAAACGTTGTAATGTCATTGGGTTTTTCAGACATCACATGCAACATTCTGCCACCCGCATGGGGTGTGTCGATTGAAAGGGGATTCAGGCCGTCTTCTCGTTCACCGCCATGACCTCCGTATACGATATGAATGTGTCCTTTGCTATCTTGTTCAATGATAGGTCTGCCATGGCTATCAATTTTTCGTCCACCTTTTGATAGTGTACTTTCAGCAGCTTTATACGGGCCTTCCCAACTGTGCTCTTGTAAATCAAAAATCGCTACGTAGGGGTCGGTTAAGTGCCCTTGATAGGTAATAAACACTTTGTTATTAAAAACAAAATTATCGCCTCTGTGAGGGTTACCTTCTAGATTATCAGTAAAGTAGCCCTGAGGTAGTGAGGGTAACTTTTTCGGTACAGTGGTCTCGAACTCCAAGTTTTCAGCGGGTAAATTATAAATTTGCTGAAATGTTTTGCCCTGTGTATAGGCATTATAAATTGGTTGAAACTCAGGATATTGGCCATAAAGATATTGATCTATCCGCCAGGTCCAGTATTCGCTACTTGTTAGATCATCGGTTTTTACTTGGGCCTTTAATGTAGAGAACGTATTGTCTTGTATTGAATGTTTTGTAATTAGTTCTGCTCTCTTTTTTATGTATTGTTGTTTATTCAACGTCATTGTTGTATTTGGAGCAGTGCAAGCACAAGCAACTATCACAGTTGCGGTCACTATTACCGATCTTAAGTGCCTTGAGACTTGTATGAAATCCAAAGCTTGAAAACGGCTTATATGCAGCATAAACATTCCTATCTTGAAAAAGGCTTAAAATCTCATGCTAAGTCTATTTAACAGGCTGCATGTGCAATTTTTGCTCATCGATTTACTGATCAAATAAGTGACCTTAATTTAACTTTAAAGATTGTATTTGACTTATGTTTGATTGTAAATGACTATATGTGGATGTTATTGTTTTGTTGTCAAATGATGAAGACTTCACTGTATAAACAGATTCATAAGTGAAGTCACCATGCGGACTTGTATTTAGGTGATAGGAATATGTTAATCAAAATTGGTGCTGGATATGCAGCCGTCTATTTGCTTTTAATGACTCATATAGTAAAGGCCGATACAGAAACGTTTTCCCCGATGCACTTTGAAACGCCGGCTAAACATTACTTACCAAAAACCTGGATGCATGCCATGAATGGCAATTTAAGCAAACCCGGTTTTACCGAAGATTTTAAAGCAATGGCTGATGTCGGTATTGGCGGAGCTATTTTCTTTCATGTGCATCGTAGCGATAAACCTTATTCTTCACGCGGTCCCGTGAGGTTTGGCAGTGATGAGTTTTACGATACTTTAGTCCATGCTGCTGCAGAGGCCGATAAAAACGGTATTGAATTTGGCATACATAATTCGGATGGTTGGACATCGAGTGGGGGGCCTTGGGTTACGGCTGAAATGTCGATGAAACGTATCACTTGGTCAGAGCACGCTGTGCAGGTAAACCAAGAAGGTGAAATGCTTGTTCCCCCGCAGCCAGGTCATGCTGAAGGCTTATATCAAGATATTGCCGTTATAGCTTTGCCGGCTAATAAATATAACCAAAGTAATGCTTTTGCGAACATTAAATACACTAGTTCAGACTCAAGTTTAGATTTGAGTTTGTTGGCTGATGCAGATTGGGACACTGAATTTAAGTTTAAAGAAAATAAAGACAATAACTATTGGGTGCAAGTAGAAATTGATGAGCCCACTTCACTGCGTAGTTTGCAAATTGAAACACCTGATCGTCATGGTGAAGCTGCATTACAAATTTCAGATGACGGTAAAAATTTCACTACCGTTGTTGAAGAGTTAAGACGTCCTCGTACAGGCGCAAGAATGTGGGCATTTAGCCCACAACTTGTTAGCGAAGAACACGACGGTTTTAAAGCCAAATATTTCCGTTTTGTGTTTACTAAGCCCATTGCCATTAAACGCTTTGATTTATGGTCGGAGCCAAAAATTGACGATTGGCTATCGATGAACTCGATGGAGCGCGGCCGTGTAAGTTTAGCGCCAAAAATTGATCCACAGGCAATCACTAAAGCAAAAGATGTATTAGTGTTAAATCGCGGCGAGTTACCTCTAGGTGGCGTTAAATTGCTAAAAGGCGATTGGCGTATTCTACGTTTTGGTTACACCAGTACCGGCGCATTTAATGTGCCAGCAAGCGCTGAAGGTGAAGGTTTAGAAGTCGACAAATTTGACGCTAAAGCCTTACAATTTCACTTTGAACAATTTGTCGGTAAATTATTAAAAAAAGTACAAGCCAAAGGAATAAAGTCACTTAAAACCACTGAAATAGACAGTTATGAAGTCGGTGGCCAAAACTGGACCGATGGAATTGAAGACACTTTCCAAGAAAAATTCGGATACGACCTTATTAAATGGTTACCCTTATTAACTGGTCGTGTGATAGAATCTCCTGCACACACAGGCGCCATTTTACAAGAGCTGCGCCAGCACCAATCGGACTTGATGGTTGAAAACTACTTTGGTGAATTTACCCGCCTAGCTAACCAATATGGCTTAGAAACATACATTGAACCTTATGGCTGGGGCCCGTTTGATGAATTAGCTTCAGGAGGCAAAGCCGACCGCTTAATGGGAGAATTTTGGGTGAAATCGCCTTTCAGCGACCCTAATAGTACCTATCATGGGCGCACTAGTGCTGCCATTTCATCGGGTCATATTTACGGTAAAAAGATCATTTCTGCAGAATCATTCACCTCAATCAATACCGTAAATTGGATGGGGCATCCCTACTACTATAAACACCATGGTGACCATATGTGGGCACGAGGTATTAACGAAACCATGTTTCACCGTTTTGCCCATCAGCCCAATAATCATGTCAAGCCGGGCATGACAATGGACGCTATCGGTTCTCATTTCGATCGTACGCAAACATGGTGGTACAGTGGTGGTAAAGATTGGTTCAAATATTTAGCGAGAGGTTCTTTCCTTTTACAACAGGGGGTGCCGGACGCTGACTTTTTAGTACATGTAGGTGATGTTGCTCCGGTACGTGGTGGTTACAGCGATGTTGATATACCCGCAGGTTTTGGTCATGACCTCACCAATACTGATGTATTGCTCAATCGCGTCAACGTCAAAGATGGTTGGTTAGTACTTCCTGAAGGTACACGCTACAAAGCATTAGTTTTAAGCAAAACTGACTACCTACATGTTAAAACTTTAAAACGCATTCAAACTTTAGTTGCTGCTGGCGCAACCGTTATTGGTAACAAGCCAAAACATGTGATTGGATTTAGTGAATGGCCAGATAAAGCCGAGTTTAAAAAAATTGCTGATGCACTTTGGGGTGAAACATCAAACTCCATTAAACCTTACCAAAAAGGCTTAGTGAGTAGCTATAACCTTGCAGAGTCGATTAAGCAGTTGAAACTACTGCCTGATCTATTGATAAACAACGAGGCGGTGAAAGTATTTGCTAAACGCCGTATTGATGACAACTACTTATACTTTTTTCATAGTGAAAAACCAGAGTTTCAACAAATCACGGTTGAGATTCGTGATGGCAATGGCGTACCTGAAATTTGGAACAACACCGACGGCACGATTGAACAAATCCAAAGTTACCGTCGAGAGGGTAATCGCCTAATCATCGATTTAGCGCTTGAGCCTTATGCGAGTCGGTTTATTTTGATCCGTCGTGATAATAAAATCCCTGATTATACTGGGACATATTCACAACTGGTTAAAGATATCTATCTAGATAATTCTAAAACCAGTGTCAAAGACGGGGCTAAAAAAGTACAAGAGAAAGAACTAACAGGCCAGTGGAAGGTTGAATTTGATCAAGAGTGGGCAGGCCCTGGTGTTGTGACTTTTGAAGAATTACAAGATTGGAGTCATAGTTCGGACTCTGGCATCAAGCATTATTCAGGCACAGCCATCTACTATAAAACCTTCACTATTGACCAAGCGCAAGCAGCGAGCAATAAACCAATTTATCTCGATTTAGGTGAGGTGCAACAAATTGCCGAGGTTACAATCAATGGTAAAAAATTAGGCACATTATGGAAACCTCCTTTTGCCCTTGATGTGAGTAGCGCGCTTGTGGCAGGTGATAACCAATTACAAGTGGCAATCACCAATACTTGGGTGAATCGTTTAATCGGTGATGAGGCTTTACCGGATACGAGTGGATATAGCATGGTTGGTGATACTGTACATTGGTTAAATACGAATCAAAAACCACCTAAAAGCGAACGTGTGACATTTACTGGCTATAACTTTTTTGTAAAGGATCAGCAAAAAGTCCTGCAATCCTCTGGGCTAATAGGGCCAGTTCGACTAATAAATTGATGTAGGTTTAAGGAACAAAGATAGAGTTCCGTTTGCTTCAAGCAGATTAAGGGAGCTTTTATTCTCTTAGATAATAGAGACCAATCCGTTAATTAGATTGATTGTAAAACTACTCATTATGCAGAGCCTTGATTTGATTGCTCGATAAAAGATATATTCTTAAACCGATCCAATAATCGTTTCGTAAATGAAACGCTTTATCGGATCGCTCAGTCCCTATATAACATCGTTTGTGACTTAATATTTAAGCTACCGTCGTGATGAACAACATTCCTTGTTCAAATAACTGTTATTCAAGAAAGATGCTTAAATATCCATAAGCATCACAGTGTTGTGCCTGTCGCATCCACACCATTGTAAGCTTCGGTTATAAATAATGCTGGAATGCCATGGCGGCTACTTTTGATGATATATTTTTGCAATTTATTACTATGCAAAGCTGCCCGCTGAGGACTTAAATATTCTCCAGGGTTTTTAATACCGGCAATGCCGTTTTTAAGCTTTTCTTTAACTTTATCAGAGAGAATGAGTTCATCAGCTTCAGAAGCTTGTACACCGATATTTGCGTGGAATATCCGCATTTGACCCACTTTTTCTTAAAGTGTCATTTGGGCCAACAGTTTTTCAATTTTATTCTCAACATCAGCTGTTTGATGAGCATGAGTAGAAAATACGGAAAGGCTAAAGGAATAAATAACTGCGAAAGCAGATATTTTAGGGTTTAATGTTTTACATACGTTGTTGAAATATTTTCTGAAATTAAGTTTCACATTCGCTCCTTACCTGTTTAGATAGACTGAATATTTCAACTAACAAACATTTGTCTGCCGCATTATTGAACTGGGTATTTTTTGACGAGTGGCGCAACTACCTATCACATCTCGGTGCTTTCGATCTGGGTTCATTATCTAATCGAAACCGCAAAAATCTCGTAAAAATCTATGTTAATACCTTCGTTTGAAAAGTTTCAGTGAAATTCTTATCTGGTCATAAATACGCTTTAAAGCGCATTTTTAATATATATTTAACAATATATTAAAAATAAAGGTATTGTAAATATATAAATGACTCTTAATGGCATGATATGATTGAATAAGATTTAATTGGGCCTGATTAATTCGTTATCTTAGGCCAAAATATACGCGGACAACTATGGATATGAGCGAAATTTTGAAAGGTTTTACCCTAAAAGCGATGATTTTCTTAATCATCTTACTTTCGGCATGCTGCAATGCCGCAGCCCCTATGAATGCAGCTAGTGAGGAAAAAGTCGATTATTTTGCCGATAATGCCTTAGGTAATGCGCTCGCTGTGGTGCAACATCCTGCTGGCGTACATTTAGACGGTGTCACCTATCTTGCATATCAGGGGCCATTAGAAGACCCCTATGTGGCTGCATACAATCACTTAACGGATACGTGGCAGGGCCCGTTTAAAGCGGGTGTCAGTGATATGGGCAAAGATCCCAGTCGAGATAAAATCGACAACCATGGTAAACCCACAATGTTGATCGATGATCTAGGTTATATTCATGTATTTTTTGGTGGCCATGGCGGTATGGAAAAACACGGTAAAAATCCATTAGGTAATATCCATTATGGTCGTAATATCCACGTCGTTTCTAAAAAACCTCGTGATATCAGTAGTTGGGAAGAGCTGGATACAATTCCAGTTTTTGGCACCTATAACCAAGCATTAAAAATGGACAATGGTGATATTTACCTATTCTATCGACATGGCGCACATCGCAGTGATTGGGTGTATCAAAAATCTACCGACCACGGCCGCACATTTTCTAAAGCGGTATCATTTCTAAAGCATAAATCTCGCACTGATATTAAAGCCGATGATAGTTGGTACGCTTGGGTTGGCAAGGGGCATGGCGACGACATAATTGTTTCTTACGACTATCACGTTTGTTGGAATGGTGGCGCCGGTATTAATGGTAGAGGACATACTACCGAACGTCATGATGCTTATTATATGGTATTTGATACCAAGCAAGGGACGTGGAAAAATGTTACAAATGAAGAGTTAATTTTACCTGTTACCAAAGAAATGGCTGATGTAAAAACATTGGTAAAAAGCACGGGGGAAAATTGGACCTTTAACGGTTCAGCGCATGTAGACGCCAAGGGTTATCCACATATTGCAACAAACATAGGTAAAGATGTAGGAGAAAAAACCGGTGGGCCAAAACAAACTAGCTATATCAAGTGGACGGGTAGCGAATGGGTAGGAGGCGACCCCGTCAATCCTCAATCACGACTAGACAATACAGACTCCCGTGGGGACTTTTTTATCACGTCTGACGATGAAGTTACTTTTACTCTCGGTTATGAAGAACAAGGCGATGGTGTCATTGCCTACTGGAATAGTGTTGATGGGGGGGAATCTTTTACAAAAGGTAAGGAGTTGCTACGTCGCAAAAATGCTGGCTGGGCCTTAACCTCAATAATAGACAATGCTCACCCCGATGCTCGTATCATCGTTGCTGAGAAACCTAAGGGCACAAACTGGAGAAGAATATATCTACTCGGTGACAGTGGCCCCATTAAGCGTTCGAAACTAGAAGCCAGTGTACTTAAGTTAAATTAAGGCACAAAAATGTTCAAACTTGAAAACAGCCATATTATTTAAAAGGTGTCATTGTGAAAACTAGATTAAATCAGATTCTTATCTCTATGTCGGCAACTCTTCTTGTGACGGCCTGTAGTGCAAATGTATCCTCCCTTAAAGGCAGCAGCGTAAATAACTCGACACTGTCTTGGCCTGTCAATGATGTCGCTTTTTGCGATGCAGCTTTAGACAAAGCTCAGGAGCAATTGGAAGGCTTTAGAGCTGCCTATACTAACCCTAAAAATATCCCGACAAGTTTTAGTGAAGGGGAGGTGAAATATACCACACCCATGGGATGGACGAGTGGTTTTGTCGCAGGCAGTTTTTGGTATTTGTATGAACATAACCAAGATAAAAGCTGGTTAAATACGGCAACTAAGTGGACTCAAGCCTTAGAGGAAATGCAATACAATCGCAAAACTCATGATATTGGTTTTATCATGAATAATAGTTTTGGCAATGGCACACGCTTAACCGGTAATGAGAGTTATCGTCCCATCATTGTCAGTTCAGCAAAAACACTTATGGAGCGTTTTAATCCTGCAATCGGAGCAACCTACTCATGGAGTTGGGGTACATGGGAATTTCCGGTCATCATAGATAATATGATGAATCTAGAGTTGTTGTTTGAAGCCAGTATTATTTCTGGTGACAAAACATACTATGACGCAGCAGTCAGTCATGCGACTGTCACCATGAAACATCACTTTCGAGACGACTATAGTTCATTTCATTTAGTGAACTACAACCGGACGACTGGTTTGCCAAATTTTAAACAGACTTTTCAAGGCATAGCTGATGATTCGTCTTGGTCTAGGGGGCAAGCTTGGGGCGCTTATGGCTACACCATGGTTTATCGCTATACAAAAGACCAAAAGTTTTTAAATCATGCTAAAAATATTGTGAATTACCTACTAACTCACAAAAATATGCCAGAAGACTTAGTGCCCTATTTTGACTACGATGCGCCAGATGATCCCAACGTCACTAACTATCGTGATTCTTCGGCTGCTTCGCTATTGGCAAGTGCACTTTTAGAGTTGGCTAATTATGTAGAGACTAATGAAGCAAAACGTTACCGCGAAGCCGCTATGAAAATGCTACGAAGTTTAGCTTCACCAGAGTATTTGGCTGCTAATGGAGAAAATGGCTACTTCTTATTGAAGCAAGCGACCGGAAACTACCCTAAAGATTTGGACTTAAACGCTGCTCTTAACTATGGCGACTACTATTACTTAGAAGCATTAAATCGCTGTAAGTCTTTGTAATTAAAGCACTTGTATATCTCACTATAGAGCTTATCTTTAAGCCAATGCTGGCAACAGTATTGGCTTTTTATTAGCTGTTTTGTCGCTACTGTTAGTTGGTATGAAGCTTGTTTAGTTGAGCTGAATGCGAGTCAACTAAGCTTCTGATGAGCCTGAATACGCACCTATGATGTTCGGTAAAAAAGAAATTATTTCAAGTCAGTTTTAGAGGAATTAGAAAGGTGTAAAAGCCAGTAATATCCGCTTAATCGGATATTTCTGGCTTTGTTAAGGACTTAGTTAATTTTGTGTAGCAACAGTACACTGGGATCAGAAATAGTGCTGTGAGCTTGATCTCTATTCCCTGGCTGGCTTTGCCAGGATAAATAGTATTGGCCGCTGCTGGCATCCCCTTGGCCTTGGAATACATGATGCTCAAGTACATAGTTTTTATCACCAAGTCGCTGCTGATTGGTCGCCAGCGTAACTTGTTCAATAATAGGCGGATATAAATTCGCGTTTTCGATCCTAAGCGTTTTTAAGTCTGTAGCATCGACAATAAAACGCATTATGTCGTCATTTCGTCTGACTAAAACAGCAATTGTATCCTTGTCTAATACTTCGGGATTGTAAGGCCTAATAGGAAACCTACCTAGTGAGCCGTGACCACCAAAATCCCAGCGGAAATCTTCCCACTCACTAATTTTAACACTTTGCCAATTTTGCTTGTTTGTTTTACGAGCTAGGTACATTTGTGTATTACCTTGCTCATCATATTTGTGATAGGCAATAAGTGGCTTGTTTTGTTGGTCAAAACCCAGCTTTACATTACCATTAATCATGCCGCCGCCAGGTTGAACCGGGTCGACAACTTCAGTTCTTACTAGGGTCAAGGGTAAAGGCAGTGCTTTGCCGTTTGAGTCTTCCCAAGTTACTAAATCTGGACTCCTAGCATAAGACAAACTATGGTTTGTAGCGGCGTTAGGCGTGTTTCTCCACACCCAGATAAGATGAAACATGCCATCAGGCCCTAAGGTAGGTCCTTCAAAATACCCGCTCATTTCACCTTCACCATCTAAAAAGGTATTTTCGTGTAATCTAGACCAGCTTTGTGATTCGGCATTGTAAATATTGTAAATTTCATTGCCATTGCCGCTACCTCCATCACGGTATTTGACTAATAATTCTTGATTTTTATTTAACATGAAAATAGGGTAGGTCATACGTTGCTCAAGGCTACTATCAACCATTTTATCAACCCGTTTTAGCGAGCGAATTTTTAAGGGTTCAGTTGTACGGAAGTATTCAATAGAATCTGCATGCATATTACCCATGACATGCAGATTGCCAGCCGAATCTAATTCCATAGTTACGTAGTTGTGGCTATCCCAACCTAACCAGCTATCTACTTTGTAATAACGCCATGTTCCACTAAATTGGCGGTGCGCAACTGTCATTTGTCGATTGGCGTCATAATAAGCTACAAATTGTTGCTTACCTCGAGTGAGTAAGAAGGGTTTAATTCTATGGCCAGACCAAATATGGTCGATGGCGATGGTATCTATAGTATGCTCTTTTGCTTGTTCAGCTGCCGAGGCTGAAAAAGAAAAAAAATGCAGGATAGTAAGTGTACATGCGCATATGAATGCAATTTTGCGTTTAAGCGCTTTGCATGTTGGGGGTTTAACAAAAAAGGCTGTCATAGCTTTATGGTGTCCTTAAACATTGATGGTAAGTAGTCTTTTGAAATTAAGCATTGTGCTTATACATTTAGCGCTAAGTTTCATTCTCGTTAGGAGAGAACATTGCTTTGTTTTCGAAGTGGCATAGCTTTGAACTGTAAAATACTCATTCGTATAATCTCGACAGCGATCGGCGTTAAAACTAATTTTGACGGGACTAATTTTCATGGCTAATGGTAACTTGCCCAGTCATTAATTGATTTAGCAATCCTTGCCAGGCACTTACATCCCAGTTAGTTCTTTGTCCCATGGTAATGGCTCGTTCGAGGTGTTGAATAGCCAAGGGAAAGTCACGCTGTTCACGGAAACGATAAGTTAAGGCTAACAAGTAAAAATATTCAGGATTTTGACTTTGTTGATAAGCTATTTTAGCTAAGTGATCGATAGCCAAGGGTATATCGTGCAACTCTTTATCTTCGGCGGTTAAGCGGATTTCTGCTGCTTTAAACAAGGCTGTAACGTCCTTTTTTTGCCCTGCTGATTCTAACCAGAATACGGCTTTTTTCTCATCCTTTACAATCCAGGGGCTGCTAAGCAATAAACGACCTAAGCGCGACTCAGCTCTGGCCAAGCCATATTTACTGGCTGAAACTATCCACTCAATAGCCTGCGGAATTTGTTTTTGTTCGCGATATAGTTTGAGACCGTATTCGTACATGGCACCAGGATGCCCCTCTTCGGCTAAACTTTTCAATCGTTGTTCTACTTCGTTATCTTTTTGATCTAGCCAAGGAAAATTTTGTAAAGCCATTGCGTACTCGTAGCGGTCTTTTAGGCTGGTGGCGTTTTTAAGACTTTTGACTTTACGACGTATTGCTGCGTAAAGAGCTTCATCTTCTTGAACTAGCGTAAATTTATTATAAGCGGCAGCCCCTAAGTAGGCTCGAGCAACAAACTCTGCGGAATGTTGTTGTATCGTGGGTTTGTCTAAAGGAAAATGAGAAAATTGATCAATTAACGTGGTGACATAACCAAATTTCTGCACTTCTGCAATATTGCGAATCGACCCATCGGCGGCCAAGTCAAAGTCTACAATAAGAAAAGGTTGACGCGTGGAGGTCAGTAAACTGTAGTCGATCTCGTTGGAGCTTTCGCCATCGCTCCCCAATGAGGTTGTGTAGCTATCAAATAATTCATTGTCCGCGAAGGTCAAATCAAACTGTTCTAGGATTAATTCGTCTTTACCTGCAAAGCGTATTTTGTCAGCTAGGGTATCTTGATTTAATAAAGGTAGATAAGTTTGCCTAATGTGGTTTTTGCCGTGCTCGTTAATAAATGTATTGAGTATCTGTTGTACGTTTTGCCTTTCTTGCTCTGGCAAGAGGTGTAACATGCGTTGCACTAATGCTTGTGAATCATGAAAGTTGTATTCAGCGGCTAGTGAAAAATAAACTAGCGCATTGAGCACGTCTTTATCACCCCCTAAACCCTTAAAATACATATTAGCAAGTTGATAACAGGCGTAGGGGTTACCTACTTTTGTTGCTTCTAAGTAGCCAGCTCTGGCCAGTTCATATTGTTGATTAGTGAAGTGATGATCTGCTTTAAATATATCAGCGGAAAAGACTGGTGAAGACCCAAGGCAAAGAATGGTCGCTACTATGCAAATTTTATTGACGAGAAGCATCATTGATTTATTCCGGTTAAATTAACTAATTTCTGTAAATACCGCTTTGCCATACTCCCGAATTCAGAAAATCATTTACACAAACTAGGTATTATTTAATAGTTTAATTATAACAAGTCGCTGTAAAATACTGCGAATTATTAAGTATAAACGTTATATATTCCGTTTCATTCTAGATGAAAGACTAATTTAATTGGTTCAACAACGGGGGAGTTATCAGAATTGGTTTGCATTATATCAGCCATATAGCCCCACCACTTTTTGACGATAGCTTGAAGAGGAAGTTGCTCCATAGTATGTCCAGTGCTGCGTTTTAACACGGCAAATAGCTTGTTTGATGATTGTTCATAAAAAATCGAATAGTCAGAAACGCCCGCTGATTTCAGTGCTTCCACTAATTCTGGCCAAATTTCATCGTGACGCTTTTTGTATTCAACTTCATGACCCGGTAGTAAGGTCATAACAAAGGCAATTTTTTCCATCAGTGTTCCTTTCCGAAAATACGCACTAAATAGATTGTTTTTATAAAAACTAAAGCTATTTAGTACGTTGTATTTATTGATTTTTACTGAGCAAAGTTGTCTAGGTAATCGTTCCAGCTTGCTGTATCTGTGTTGCTATCCGCTCCTTCCCAAATGAAACCAGCGGAATAGTTAAGTTTGCCCTGAGCATCACTATTGGTGAATATCCAGATATGGCTTTCATCTTTAGTCTCACTCGGTATATGTTTAATGCCTGTCACCAGCGAAGGAGAGATAACGACACCGGTACCGATGCCAAGATCATCGATGACCTCCCACGCTGATATTCTTCCTGCATCTGCATTAAATGCCACTTGCGCTTTTTCATCATGAGTTGTAAGTCCTATAGCAATGGGGAGGGGAGCTGGTTCACCATTGAGACTAAAAATCGAATTTACTTTGTATAATTGACTTCCCAATGCTAAAGATACAGTTTTACTTTCACTAACAGTTCCCAGCGGAGTTTCAAATTCATAACTTAGATTAAACACAACCTCATCACCACCACTTTTAATCACCTTATATTCAGTATAGTTATGAGCATAGTAAGGCTGGTTATCAAGCCAGATTGCGCTGCCACCTACACCTCGACTAATCCCTACGTGATAAGGGTCGTAACCTTCTCCATGATCTTCATGGTAAGAAATACCATTGACGTGAGCTAAGTACCATTTATCGATTATTGGATAATCTACTCTTTTGAGCCAAGCATCTACTCCACTCGCATGGCCTTTTACTGGTGCGGCTGGTCCATAAACCCGAAAGGCGACTTTATCGTTTTCCCAGGCAAAATCGTCGTTACGCTCAGGGACAAAACGGGCGTAAGCCATAACCTGAGTTTGTTCTTGATTCTCTAAGGAAGCTTGAGTGGATTTGTTTGAATGAGTTTCTGGTGGTGAGCATGCAAGTAGCGCCATACTTGCACCTAACATCAGTAATATAGGCTTAAGCTGGAAAACTGAAAAAGTTTGCATAATATTATTCCTACTATCTATTTTGGTTGAATTACTGTCTTCCGCCTCAACTTTATGGCACTCACGAAGACATTTACAATTTCACACCTTATGTCAGTATGGCGTGTTAAAAAATATTCTTATTTGGCGCAAATAAGTCTTCAATTGTGACCTTTACAGCCTTGTTTAACTTGGCATGAACTGTCGTTTGCTGTACGTAGCAATCAATTCAAATTATCAGTGGCACAATATCGGTCATCACTTGTGTAAACAATTCTATCCAAAGGCGCTTTACAAAGACTGGTATAGCCGCTAAGCGTATTCATCATACCTGTTTTTGTCCTTAGCTTACCTTTGAAATTAGTTGCAGTTTAATGATTGATGTTGCACTATTGTGAATTAAAATGCAATTTATTTACAGTGTCTAACATTGCAAAATTTTCTCGGCTTAAACGGCTCAGATAAGTTAGTAAATACCCATACAAGTGCAAATTAAAAGTTTATAAACTCAGTTGCCTTTTATACCAAGATAAACAAAACGAGATAAAAATGTCAGATCCAAAAAAATCAAATACTGTCGTTATCGATATAGGTAAAACCCACGTCAAATTGCACGTGCTTGATAACAATTTTACTTCGGTGTTTTCAAGTCAAATGAAAAACGTTGTAGTGGCCTCTGGTGATTACCCTCATGTAGACATTGATGGGATTTGGACTTGGTTAACAGAACATCTTAAAGCATTAAAAGGGCGCTTTGTGGTTAACGCATTGACGTTTACAACACACGGAGCGACGGCAGCTTTAATCGATCGGAATAATCCTGATAGTAGTAAGAGTTTGGTAATGCCAATATTGGATTATGAATTTGCTGGTATCGCGGAACTAAACCAAGACTACAATGCTTTACGACCGTCTTATGCCACTACATTTTCACCTAATTTACCTGTAGGGCTAAATTTGGGGCGGCAATTGTATTGGTTGCAACAAAGCAAACCAGAGGATTTTGCTAATGCTACAGACATCTTAATGTATCCTCAATATTGGGTTTGGCGTTTCACTGGTCAATGTTATTCAGAAATAACCTCTTTAGGTTGTCATACTGATTTGTGGTCAATTGTAGAAAATAGATATTCATCGTTGGTGAGTCATATGCAGATTGGTCATTTATTCCCACCAATGAAATCGGCATGGTTTGATTGCGGGACGATACTTGACGACGTTGCGCAACAATGTGAACTCACTCCCGACTGCCGCATATTTAACGGAATTCATGATAGTAATGCGAGTTATCTGCGCTATAAGCTAGCCTTAGATAATGATCCATTTACGGTTATTTCTACAGGAACTTGGACGGTTTTAATGTCTTCTCAAGGTGAACTTACTCACTTAGATGAACGTAAAGACATGTTGGCCAATATTGATGCCATGGGTGCACCTGTTACGTGTGCGCGATTTATGGGGGGACGAGAATTTGAAGCAATATGCGAGCTCGCGGGTTCTTGGTTAGGAGAGCAGTTTGGTGAAACTGATATTCAAAATGTGCTTGATCTAGCTGTTTTTGCCTTACCAGATTTTAGTCATGGAAGTGGTCCATTTGGTGGCAATAGAGGCTGTTTTGTGGGTCCTGTCGACAAGGTGAGCGGTATTGCTCTGGCAACGTTGTATTGCGCATTAATGATTGATTATCAATTGGATATGTTAGGTGCAGAAGGTAAAGTTTTTATAGAAGGTGCTTTTCTTAAAAACCCACTACTTAGTGGAATTTTATCGCAACTACGAGATAAACAAGAGGTTTTATTGTCACTCGATTCTACTGGAACCGTCTACGGTGCGGCGCAGTTAACCAATTGGCAAAATAACCAATGCGAAGTAATAACTGAAGAAGCTACAACAACTCACTTGCACAAATTAGCTCATTATCGTGATTGTTGGCGAGAAATGGCTGCACAGCAATAAGTGCTGATTTCCATGATTACTTGAGGCATTTCGAAGCACTAAACTATAATGTAAAACTTAGTTAAATGCGCTATTAACCAAAAAGTGCCAGGCACTCCTCAGAAGGTTTCTAAGCTAACTGTTGCTAATCGATGTTGCAGCAAACATGACGACATTGTGTGTTGTGGTTGAATCAGCCGGACACTTTAATCACGGATAATATCCAACTATTGAGGTGTAAAATGACTAGACGTACTAATAAACGATATCCAAATGATTTTATGCAAGAAGCCGCCTCTTCAGCAACTGAGCAAGGTTACTCAGTTGCTGAAGCGGCGGCTTCGCTAAATATAATTGATGAGTTACTTTATAAGTGGGTAGCGAAGCTTAAGCTACAAAATGAAGATTCAGAGCTATCAAAGGAACTCATTC
>NZ_JANQVQ010000151.1 GCF_030730205.1 Paraglaciecola sp. | reverse complement strand
AGCGCTGCCATAGTTCATCCATACTATTTTAAGAGCGGTTAATTTAACCTTTTTTCAGGACATTTCAGAGGATTAAGCAAAAATTAATATGAACAATATGTTACCAAATGCAAAGATCAACAAGCTTGGTCTGTTCGTTAAAATATTGGACTGACTAAATCCAGCACATCTCCACTCATAAATTGGTTTGCACTACCGCTTTCAAGCAGGGTTGTCGCATCGTCTACTTGTATCGCTCTTAATTCATCACTATAAGAATCTGATGGATAACCTTGGATAATTGGACTACTCAACCCGTTGACGCCAACACTTAAGCGCTTTTTGTATAGCTTGAATTTATCGCCGACCTTGACGCCATGACGCTTACCAATATTAATCGTAAACTGATGTTCAGTATTATTGATAATCTGCGCATAACTTTTTTCACATTCTAAGGCGTTCGTCACATCAGATACCGCACTGTGAATGGTGTTGAGCACGACACGGCCATAATCACTACGCCAAAATAAACTATTGTTGGTGTCGACACTATAATCGTCGCTGAAAGCCCAGTCGGCTTCACTATGATAGGAGTCTTGAAACACCATGCTATTGCGAAAAACATCTAACAAATAAATCTGAATGGTAAAATTACGTCTAAGCGATACGTCATCTTTTATCAATTTTGTTTTAACCTGTTCAAACAAACTGATGTCTCGAATAAACCCATATAAGACAAATTGTTTGCCAAACTGACGAGACATGTAAAAGGATTTATCGGCCAGTTCCCGCGGTTCCATTTGCTGAGTTGCTCTAGGATCTGCAAACGCTTTGTCGATTAAACTTACCTGCAAACGACCTGATGCAAGTTGATCTCTAAAACGTTTACTAATTTGCTTTCCTAAGTCGAATATTCCACCGTTACTAGCTTGTTGCGGTTTAAGCAATTGAAACTGAGTGGTCAGCAGTGAACGTAGATATTCATCTTGCTCACACTCTAAAATTGGTGTGAGATCCACTCTTACCACCACAGTTAAAGCTTCATCTGTTACGGTTTCGCTCAACACTTCTACCCGTTGAATTCTTCCTTGTGTAGTGATCACAGACTTACTACTGACAAGTAAACCATCTAGTACGATATCTTCTGCAGCAACGAAGCTACCATTTTGAAACGAAGCATCCGCAATCGCATTTTTCATGGCCTGAACTCTCACATCATCAAGTTCAGCACCATTAAACACCACAGTAGCCTGCCCCTGCTGCCACTGCGCACAGATAAACATACTATACAATAAGGTAAACAAACCCACAGAGATAAGACAAAAACGCTTGAGTAACATGATGTTTCCCTCTACCTAAATATCGAAAACATCTTGTCTAATACTGAGTCTTTTTGATTATCTTGAAGCTCTCCTTTGCCACTATATTCAATGCGAGTGTTTCCCACTTTTGACGATATGACGGAGTTAGATGCACTGATGTCTGCCGTTCTAATTTCACCGGAAAAGCGGACATATTCCTCTCCAGTGCTAAGCTTTATCCACTTTTCACCCGCAACCACTAAATTACGATTAGGTAATATATCAACTACGTAGACGGTAATATTGCCGTTGAGCGAATTTGACTGGTTAGTTTCCGCAGAACTGTCCTTCTCATTTTCTTGATAATGCTCAACACTGATATCGCCTTCATTGATATTAATTGGCCCAGCACTAACACTCAAGGGACCTAGTTGAAAGTTACTCTTTTTGTCTGATTTATAATCAAGCTTCTTTTTTGATGTTGTTGATTCATCCAATTCAACTAAAATCATGTCACCAACTTGGTAATTTTTGTACAGTTGATACAAGCTAGCCGCTTGACTAGAGTGAAACAATGACCCTGTTGGCACCATCACTGTATCAACCTCTTCCATGCGGATTGGTCTAAATTGTGGATCATTTGGCATGATCTCTTTATTCTTCTGTTCTACAGCTCGCTGATTAACCGATGGATTAGTTGGAATATCCTCAATCACTTTTTGCTCAGCCGTGAGCTTTTGCGCACACGAAACCGACAACATAACTACGCCAAACATCAAAACTTGGAAAAGAGCTTTCATAGGATGTAATAAACCTTAAAGGTTGTATTTCAACGAAAATACAACGAACTAGAATCGCCTCTCACAACCAAATTCTGCAAGCGATGTTAACTGATTCGTTTTAAAAAACACTACCCTACATTCCCCAAAAACACGTCTTTACTCTTTATTTACATTAGACAGTTTGCAGTCGATGGCGCTTTTAACAGATGATACTAATGCAAAAAAATCAGATGTATTGCTTCAAAGTGGCGCTAAGTGCGCTAACTTTTTTCGTGCCCTAGACTCATTTTGTAACCGTGTATCACTCAATAAGAGCCGTTTTTATGAATTTGATTAACAATTTACAAACCTCCCAAGAGACGCCCCTTAAGGCTTTAGGAAGTGAGAGCAATACGACAATAAACGAGACATTATCCACGGGATTTAGTGAATTGTTATCGTTAGTAGAGAACAATCTAACAGGCCAAGGAGATAATAGTAACGCTGGTTCAGATGACTCAGCTGACATGGTTACATCAATGCAGCAATCTCTTCTAAGTGGCTTAGGTTTAGCTGATTTTGCTAATATTGATATGGAAAGTTTAACGTCTGCAACGGGGTTATCGACAATGCAAAATGCCTTATTTGGCCAACTGCAAAATGATTTTTTTAGCTCCCAAACCAAACAAAAAATGAGTCTATCTGACGATGTAATTAACGAAGGACTTACCGACGCTAACTCAATTTTAAGTTGGGTGAGCAACGCATCGCAATATAGTTTTGGTGAAGATGGCGTATCAATGAACGATTTATATGATTCAATCAATATATTGAATCACGTGCCTATTGTGGCCGACTATTACCAGCAAAGTACATCAACTGATGTATCGCCTATTTCTGACATCGTGGGCGGGCTAGCTTATGGTGGCTTCCTCGGTTTGGGCATAGCGGCCGTTAATTTAGCGGTTGAGTCGTCTACTGGAAAATCAATCTACCTCAACCTAAGTGATTATTTCACCGGTCAGTTTAACCAAACAGCGATTAACGACGACAGTTTGACAGTATCAAACACCCTACAAAAAGCAGAATCTGCCCATAAATTTGCTTCTCGCATTTTTTAAATTGAGTGGTCTTGTTGCAATAGTTGGATCACGGTGCGCCTGATGAGCGCATAGGGCTGATGCTCACACAGACCAAATCCTGACAATTTACTGACTCGGTAACGCACAA
>NZ_JANQVQ010000150.1 GCF_030730205.1 Paraglaciecola sp. | reverse complement strand
AACGAACAGTTAATCGTCGAGCTTTACTCTAAGTAAAGCTAATTGTTAAGAGAGGGTACAATGCAGGGTTCTGTCACCGAATTCCTTAAGCCGAGATTAGTTGGTATCGAAAAGATCAACCCTACTCGTGCCAAAGTTACTTTGGAACCACTAGAGCGCGGTTTCGGGCATACCTTGGGTAACGCGCTACGTCGTATTTTACTTTCGTCAATGCCAGGTTGTGCAGTGACTGAAGTTGAAATAGACGGCGTGCTCCATGAGTACAGTGCCAAAGAGGGTGTGCAGGAAGATATCATAGATATCCTTCTGAACCTGAAAGGCCTTGCCGTTCGCCTGGAAGACAAAGATGAAGTCACGCTGACTTTAACGAAAAAAGGTGCTGGCCCTGTAACTGCTGGAGACATCCAGCATGGCGACGGTGTGGTTATTACTAACCCAGAGCACGTAATTTGCAACCTGACTGGTGAAACTGAATTCAGTATGCGCCTGAAAGTTGAACGTGGTCGTGGTTATGTGCCTGCATCAGCGCGTTTGTCCTCAGATGATGACGAGCGTCCTATTGGTCGTCTGTTACTGGATGCGTCTTTCAGCCCGGTTGAGCGTATAGCTTATTCTGTTGAAGCAGCGCGGGTAGAACAGCGTACTGATTTGGACAAACTGATTATCGATATGGAGACCAACGGCACTGTTGAGCCAGAGGAAGCCATTCGCCGCGCAGCAACGATTTTAGCTGAACAGTTAGAATTCTTCGTAGAGCTGCGTGATAAGAGCGAACCGGAAAAGCGCGAAGAGAAGCCGGAGTTTGATCCGATTCTGTTACGTCCGGTCGATGATTTGGAATTAACAGTTCGTTCTGCTAACTGCTTGAAGGCAGAGCAGATTCAGTACATTGGTGATCTGGTTCAGCGTACCGAGGTTGAGTTACTTAAAACACCTAACCTGGGTAAAAAGTCGCTTACCGAAATCAAAGACGTGCTGGCTTCACGCGGTTTATCACTTGGCATGCGCCTAGAGAACTGGCCGCCAGCGAGTCTGGTAAATAAAGACTAATCAGATACCAGTTTCTGGTTTAGTGAGAAGGAATAGATCATGCGCCATCGCAAGAGTGGTCGTCAATTAAACAGGAACAGCAGCCACCGTACGGCAATGTTCCGCAATATGGCAAGTTCGTTGGTGAAGCACGAAATCATCAAAACGACTTTGCCAAAGGCAAAAGAGTTACGTCGTGTGATTGAGCCATTGATCACACTGGCAAAGAATGACAGCGTTGCAAACCGCCGTCTTGCTTTTGCTCGTACTCGTGATAAAGAAGTAGTTGGTTTGTTGTTCAATGTTTTGGGCCCGCGTTACAACGCTCGTCCAGGTGGTTACACTCGTATTCTTAAGTGTGGCTTCCGTGCAGGCGACAACGCACCAATGGCTTACATTGAGTTAGTAGATCGTCCAGAAGTGGATGCACTGCCAGTTGAAGAAACTGCTGCAGAGTAAGCTACTCCTAAGTAAAAAGCCGGGCTATGCCCGGCTTTTTTATGTCTGTTTGTTTTTGCTACCAAGTACCGATATGATTATTTTATTCAGTTAATTAGGTAATGGTTTATGCAAAAATTTCGTTTATACATTATATATGCATTGTTATTTGTCCCTGCAGCACTTGCTGACTGCTTTCAACTAAACATTACCTCGGCATGCCATAACTTTTCATCTTTATTAAACAAAGTTCCTGATACGTATCCTATGCTACAAAAAGTTTTTGCGGATCCAGCCCCTTACAAAGTACAAATAATTTATACGCAAATAGATCGCGATACACAGAATAAACCTCACCTCAGTTACTACCAATATAATGTCGATGAGAACCGGTATTTCTATCCAGCCAGCTCAGTAAAGCTGCCTATAGCTTTACTTGCTCTTGAATGGCTGAACGAGCAAAATGTGGAGCAACTTACCACTGAGACTACCATGTTCACCGACGCCGCACTGCCATGGCAAACTGCCGCACATATAGATGATACTTCAGCGACAAAATTACCGAGTATGGCGCATTATATTAAGAAAATACTATTGGTAAGTGATAATGATGCCAGTAACCGGTTATATGAACTATTAGGCCAGGAAAGGATAAATGCTAAATTAGCAGAGAAAGGCTTAACAAATAGTTTGATTACTCATCGTTTAAGCACATCTTTAACGGAGCAGCAAAACCGGCAATACAATCCAATTCGATTTATCGGCTTAGATAACACTCTATTATTAGCGTTGCCAGCAAGGGAATCTGTAAGCGTTTTCCGCAACAAAGCCGAAGCCACTTTTGGTAAAGGATATATCGATAATGGGAATTATATCGATCAACCGATGGATTTCACTGCAAAAAACCGCCAGAGTCTGGCTAATTTTGATGGTGTAATAAAGCGTTTGGTGTTCCCGGAATTATTCAGTAAACAGCAGCAGTTTGCTTTATCAAGCAAAGATAGAGAGTTTGTCTTGCGTTATATGTCTATGCTGCCGTCAGAGAGTGATTATCCGAGTTACAATACAGAACAGTTTCCAGACAATTATTCTAAATTCCTCATGTTTGCCGGTGAGCCGAAGTCACTTCCCGCTAATATTCGTATTTTTAACAAAACCGGTTGGGCTTACGGACACATTGTTGACGGCGGTTATTTTGTCGATATAGAAAATCAGGTAGAGTTCTTTCTTACAGCGGTTATCTATACTAACAAAAACGACATCCTTAACGATGACCAATATGAAACCAAACAAGTTGCATATCCGTTTCTCAATGAGTTAGGTAACTACATATATCAATATGAACTCAACAGAGCTAAACCTATTAGGCCAGATCTTACCGATATTAAAAAGATCATCAGTAAATCCCCCTAGATCCGTTTAAATAACATACAGAAAACCAACGTTTTATATGTTTTTGCACAAAAAGTGTTCGAACGATCATATTTCTGTAAAAAAGATCTTGATCAGTTTGCTGCGATCTCTATAATGCGCACCACACAGACGGCAGCAAGCGAAAGCAGAAAACGTCTGACTGAGGTGAAAACCTCGCATCATCGAGTTTGACTCTGGTGCACGCTCTTTAACAATTAGCAATCAATCATCTGTGTGGGCACTTATGATGGATTTCACGAAAATGAAATTTATCAGTTGAGTGACACTACAGAAATGTTTTAAGTCAGTAAGACTGAGCAGTCCTTCGGGACAGAAAGAACTTTAATTGAAGAGTTTGATCATGGCTCAGATTGAACGCTGGCGGCAGGCCTA
>NZ_JANQVQ010000149.1 GCF_030730205.1 Paraglaciecola sp. | reverse complement strand
TGCTTTTGCTGACTAGGATGTGTGATAACCATGACCACGATACGAACAGGTGAAAGGTGAGTATGCTGATGGCAAGCGCGCCCAAACTTGAGACTAAAAATTTAATTACTAAGTGCCATTCTGAGTCCATGATTAAAAACTGAATATAGAAAATTAAGGGTAGATGAACGATGTACACCCAGTAACTTAACTTTGCTACATAACACATAAACACACTATTACTATTTAAGAAACGTTTTGCATATAACACGGCACTCAGGGTCAATAGCACCGCACATATGGCTTCAAGCATAGTTAGTACAAGCTTGTAAAGTCCTTGTGGTTGCTGGTCTGCTGGCAGCAAGTTTCTTGGCAATAAATAGTAGTAAATGACGTAACTGATTAAACCAATAAGCAAATAAGTTGCTAAGCGTTGTTCAAATTGTTCAATAAGCTTAGCTTTACTAAAAAAGCCATAACCTAAGGCAAAAAACAAACCATAAAACCATAGTGCCCATAGAGCTGGGAAAATCCATTCAGGGGCAGGGAAGGGCACAGATACCGCATACAATGCGGGTATACAGGTCGTAATTAACACTAGAACTAGGCTGGTGGGTTGCAGTGAAGTGACCCATTTAGTCAGGCTGTGCCATTGCAAAATATGGATAGCGTAAGCCAGCAGGTACAAGAACAATAAGTGGTATAAAAACCATAAATGCATGGTGCTAAAGGGGGGCGTGGGTGGTTCAGGCAATGCCATCGACGTTTGAATAAAATGTAAAAACGGATTTTTGTTTTGTACCTGTTCAAGGGCGTATTGAATGACGAAGATTGTGGCAATACTGAGTAGGGGCAAAAATATAACAATGGGCAGTGCGATGCGTAGCAAACGGTTTTTTAAAAAAACTTTACCGCCGTTTTTATTCAGTAGCAGTGCGCAAAAAAATCCGGCCATGACAAAAAAAACTGGCATTCTGAAAACGTGTATTCCCCACGCAAACACATCAAATAACCAATGGTTTTGTTGGTCTGCACTGGGCCAAACCGAGTGCATCATTGGGCTGTAGCCTAAGGCCGCATGAAAAAACACCCCAGCTAACATGGCTAGCGCCCGCAGGTTATCCATATAATACAGGCGTGTTGAGGCCTGACGTGGTTTCATCGTCATTTTTCCTAGTTGATAGAGTGGGGGCTTATAAAAAGTTGGTTTTTCGTTTTTGTAGGTAGCTAGTTAAAAACAAGACGACTGCAATAAAAGTAAGTTCTGCCGCCACAATCATCAATGACGTAGCATTCCAACTTGCCGTAGCGGCTTCAAGTGTTTGGTTTATTTCGGGTAGCCGAAGGATGACAATGATAAAACCGTTTAATAGAAGATTGGTGACCACCATGACGGCAATGGTGTATCCCTCTGAATAAGTCAGTAAAGCGGTCGCTAGATAACAACAATAGGCTGCCAGTATGTAAACACTGACTAAAATGACTAAGGGGATCACACCGTTATAAATGGGGGTAGTGACTATCACCGCTAACATGCCCAAAACTAATATTAGCCATGGCACGACATAAAGCGCGAGATTAGACAGCAATTTCGCAAAGGCGTAGTCTTGTGCGGTGACGGGCAGGCTTAAGATAAAGGGAAGGGTTTGGTCTTTTTTTTCATTCACGATTGATTCTATAGACGAACGAGCGCCTATTACAATCAATAGCGTTATCATCAGAGTCGCGCCGATGTTAAAGCTTATAGCAGTTGCCATTCCCATTATGCCTAAGGTCACGATACCAGCGACCATGTAGGCGGCGATGCCTTTTTTCATTAATTCCCAGTCTTTAAACACCAGACGTTTAATCATTTGCATATTGTTTGCTTTAATCGTCATTTTATACGCTCCTATCTGCTGCGTTTTACGTTGGCAACAAAGATTTCTTCCAGTGACATGCGATGTTGTTCTAACACGCTAAAGCCACCTTGCTGCAGTTGCTTGGCATAGTCTGGCGACCATTGATCGGTAACCACCTCAGCAATTTGGCCACTGCGTTTTATGCTGACTACACCTGCTATAGTTTGTTGGCTTTGTTCGTTTATTTGGCATCTAAAACGCCCCCAACTTTCTAAGTAGGACTCTTTGTCCTGCAAAGTCAGCAACTGTCCTCTATCTAAAAAGGCAATTTGATCGGAAAGTTTTTCGATGTCATGAGTATTGTGCGATGAAAACAATACACTGCGTTCATCGTCACGTAGTATGTCAGCCAATTCACATATCACTTCTTCTCGTGCCACTGGATCAAGTCCAGTGGTGGGCTCGTCAAGTACTAATAATTTGGGTCTTCTGGCGAGTACCAGCAGCAACGATGCTTTGACTCGCTGACCATGTGATATGCCTTTAATTTTTTGATCAGCAATTAAGTCGAAGCGTTTGAGTAGTTCTTTTGCGTAACTTGAATCAAACTTAGGGTAAATGCTTTGAATGAAGTCAATGTGCCATTGCAGGGTTTGACTCTTATATAAACGCATATCGTCTGAAGCAAAACCAATGTCGTATTTGGCCAGAACTTGCTGAGAGGGCAAGTCATAGCCTAAAGCCTTAACAGTACCTGCGTCAGCTTTAACTAAACCCATTAAAATGCGAATAGTGGTCGACTTACCCGCACCGTTGACGCCCACCAAGCCCATTACCTGACCTTTAGCTAGGCTTAAATTTAGATTTTCCATACTAAAATGCGGATAACGAATCGATACATCGCGCATTTCAAATGCATAATTTTGCATTGTTGTTCTCCCTGCTTTATTTCCTACTTAGGATTTAAGGCTGACGTAATTGTTGTTCTACACAGTTGATGATGTCTGCATCACTCATCTGTAATTGCTTGGCAAGTTCGATGGTTTCTGCCAGTTTTTGCTCAAATTCTTGTTTTCTAAGTGTGTGATTTAAATCGGTATTAGCCGATACATACGAGCCTTTACCTGCTTGAGTGACAATCACACCGGCGCGTTCTAATTCTAGATACGCTCGCTTCACGGTAATCACACTTACCGAAGTGTCGGCTGCTAATTCTCTTATTGATGGCAGTGGCATATCCGCAGGCCAATCTCCCAACATCACTTTGCTGCTTACCTGCTCAACAATCTGCAAATACATGGGCTTTTTATCTGTTGCGGATAGAAATAGTCCAATGGTCATAGACTTCCCTATTTTTGTAATTCTGTGTATATACAATATGCACAGTATATACACATGTATACACAGTGCAAGCATGAGTTAATAAATATTTCGAGTGACGGTAATGAATGCA
>NZ_JANQVQ010000148.1 GCF_030730205.1 Paraglaciecola sp. | reverse complement strand
GGTATAGGTTTAGCGTCTGCCAGGGCGGGGAATGTAATTGGCGGCGGTGATTGGGCTGATGATCGCCTCATCCCAGATATTCTGCGCGCATTTGAGTGTAAAAACCCGGTCGTAATTCGTAACCCTAAGTCGACTAGACCATGGCAACATGTTTTAGAGCCCCTTTCCGGTTATTTAGTACTAGCACAGAAACTCTATTCAGAGCCAACCAAATACGCAGAGGGCTGGAACTTTGGTCCATTTGAAGGTGACGCAAAACCAGTAGATTGGATTTTAAATAAAATGACAGCGCTGTGGCCAAATTCTGCTTGGCAGTTAGATAACGAGGCTCACCCACATGAAGCGGGTTACTTAAAGTTAGATGTATCAAAAGCTAAAAAACACTTGGGATGGAGTCCAAGTTGGCGCTTAGAACACACATTAACCCGAATAATACAGTGGCATCAGGCTTGGTTGAATCAGCAAGATATGCAACAAGCCTGTACAAACGAAATAAACGATTTTATGAGAGATATGAATAATGCAGACAACTGATTCTTTAAGAAAACAAATAGCAGATTTAGTAGAGCAATATGCCAAAGTGCAATACGCAGAGAAATTATTTATTGCTGGCCAAACGCCCGTGCCTCCCTCTGGTAAAGTGATAGGAGCGACTGAATTACAGTATATGGTTGACGCTTCACTGGACGGCTGGTTGACTACTGGACGCTTTAATGAGCAGTTTGAAAAAGAACTGGCAGCTTTTATCGGTATTAAACATCTGATCACCGTTAATTCAGGCTCTTCAGCAAATCTGGTTGCGTTTAGTACCTTGACTTCTCCCAAGCTGGGTGACAGAGCCATCAAAAAAGGTGATGAAGTCGTTGGCGTGGCTGCTGGCTTCCCAACTACTGTAAACCCTATAGTGCAATTTGGCGCGATTCCAGTGTTTGTAGACGTGGAGATGACAACTCACAATATCGATGCCGACTTGATTGAAGCTGCAATTACACCGAAAACAAAAGCCATAATGCTTGCTCATACCTTAGGTAACCCGTTTAATCTGGCGAAAGTGAAAGCACTGTGTGAAAAGTATGGCCTTTGGTTAGTAGAAGATTGTTGTGATGCATTGGGTGCTAAATTTAACGGCCAGATGGTTGGTACCTGGGGAGATATTGCAACTTTGAGCTTTTATCCAGCCCATCATATGACGATGGGAGAAGGTGGCGCTGTATTCACCAATAATGCCGAGTTGATTAGCATTGCAGAGTCATTTCGAGATTGGGGCCGTGATTGTTACTGTAAGCCCGGATGTGACAACACTTGTGGCACAAGATTTAATATGCAACTAGGTAGTCTCCCGGCTGGTTATGATCACAAATATACCTATTCGCATTTGGGGTACAACCTAAAAATTACTGATATGCAAGCGGCTTGTGGTTTGGCTCAGTTGAAACGCCTTCCTGAATTTATTGCCAAGCGTAATTCTAACTTTGCCTATTTAAAGAATCGCCTGGAATCTTTGTCCGAATATATCGACGTTGCTAAGCCAACTGAAAATTCAGAGCCGTCCTGGTTTGGTTTTCCTATTACAGTGAAAGATTCAGCCGGTGTAAACCGCACTGATCTGACTAAATATCTGGATCAGCATAAAATTGGTACCCGCTTACTGTTTGCAGGTAATTTGATCAGACAACCTTACTTTCAAGATATTGAATACAAGGTGGTTGGTGAACTGACCAACACTGAAAACACCATGAATAACACCATATGGGTCGGGATCTATCCAGGTTTAGGTGAAGACCATTTAAATTTCATTGCTGAAAAATTAGAAGAATTCTTTGGCTTGAATTTTTAATGAGCAGTCCAACTGTTTTGTTGACTGGTGCTACAGGGTTTCTGGGTAGTCATTTACTTAAGGCTCTGTTGGCGAAGGAATATAACGTTGTAATTTTAAAACGTTCAACCTCAGATACGTGGCGTATAAAACCTTACATTGATCGTGTTGTAAGTTACAACATTGATATTGAGCCTCTATCACATGCTTTTGAACAACAACGAATTGATTGCGTGATCCATACGGCCTGTCACTATGGCCGTAATGGTGACTCTCTGCATCTTATTGTTGAAAGTAACCTTATGTTTGGTTTAAAAGTGTTAGATGCAGCAATAGCTCATAATGTGAGCACCTTTATCAACACCGATTCTATGTTGCCGAGAGAGTTGAACCCATACAGCTTATCAAAAAAACAGTTGGTAGACTGGTTAAGACAGCAATCCCAAAAAATTCAAGTCATTAACTTGAAGCTTGAACATATGTACGGCCCCAAAGATGATGCAACCAAATTTGTACCTTGGGTTGTATCGCAACTTAGCCGAAATGTGGCAGAAATAAAATTGACCAAAGGCGAACAGCAGCGCGATTTTATTTATATCGACGATGTTGTGTCTGCTTTTTTAACAATTCTGGACAAGGCTCATAGTTTGGCGCCGTTCAGTGAATTTGATGTTGGAACGGGTAAGTTAATTTCAGTTAAATCATTTTTATTGCAACTTAAGCAAGCTTACGATGATAATTTTTGCACAACTTCTACGGTTCTTGCTTTCGGTTTACTACCTTATCGTGATGGCGAAATGATGACGGTTGAAGTAAATAATCAGGCCTTACTTAACTTAGGCTGGGCACCAAAAATCTGCTTAAAACAAGGCATAGAAATTAGTTTAAAGGATAGGTTATGAAGTATTTAATTACAGGCGGTTGTGGGTTTTTAGGCTCAAATATCGCCAGTGAATTATTAAAACTAGGGCAGGACGTCATCATTTTCGATAGCCTTTATCGGTTTGGTAGCTACCAAAACCTAGAATGGTTAAGAACGCAAGGCCAGTTTGAATTCATCCACGGCGATATACGAAATACCAATGATGTTGAGAGGACTATTAAGCAACATAAACCCGATGTGGTTTATCATTTAGCCGGTCAGGTTGCAATGACGACCTCAATTGTAGACCCACGAATGGATTTTGAGGTCAATGTGGGGGGGAGTTTCAATCTGCTTAACGCAGTGAGGTTATATTCACCTGAAACTACCATAATTTATTCGTCTACGAACAAGGTTTACGGAGATTTAGAGCAGTTTTCATATCGTGAATCTGATACACGTTATGAATGTATTGATAAACCAAACGGTTTTGATGAAGCGGTAAACTTAGATTTTCACTCGCCCTATGGGACATCAAAGGGCAGTGCTGATCAATATATGCTTGATTTCGCCCGTATCTATGGGCTGAAAACTGCGGTCTTTAGACATTCTTCCA
>NZ_JANQVQ010000147.1 GCF_030730205.1 Paraglaciecola sp. | reverse complement strand
GCGGCTTCCATCCCAAAGTTTGTTTGGTATGGCTTATATCTACCTGCAGATTTCCGCAAAGGCGATCAACAATGGCTTGCTTGCCGGTTAACTTACCAGCTAAACGAAACCAACTCATGGGTATAGGTAATAACCAAGGCTTTTTGCCTGCGGCACGGGTCATCATTTTTATTAGTTCAGTCGTTGAAACATCACAATCATCACTTACCAAAAAGGTTTGATTGGCAGCTTTAGGGTGGTCAATACAAGTAATAATTAAATCGACTATATTATCTAAAGCCACCAGACTGCGACTGTTATTAATAGCGCCAAGAGGTAAAGGTAGGTTTTTTTTAGCAAGGTTAACTAAACTTAAAAAATTTGCTTTAACTCCTTTTCCATACACCAAGGGACTCCTAATTATGACATACTCGGTTGAACTACAAGCAGAAATGATTCTACTCTCAATAGCAAGTTTAGCTTTTGAAACTAAATCAGAAGGGTAACATACCGAATTTAAACTGAATGGAGCTCTCTCTAAACTATTTTTTCCAAATACATTTACTGAGCTCAAGTAAATTATTCTTTTAATGCTTTTATTATTTATAAACTCAAAAAATTGACTTGCAGCCAAAAAATCAGCATTTGTAGCACTTTTAATAGAATCTGTTGAAGTGTTTCTGTCAAAATGGGCAATACCAACACAATAAATTATGACTTCGACTCCACTCAAAAAGTCTTTGTAGTCTGTGTATTTAGATAACCTGCCTTTGTACCTTATAACAGTAATATCTTTATAACTTTCAAGGCTGTTGCATACAGCTGAACCAATAAAACCTGATGAACCTAAAACAGCTATTTTCATATCAACTTTTACTTAAATTTTAAATGCTCTAACTCAGAGGAAAGTCGGTTTACAAGTGCAGATCTTGAAAAGTGATTAACAGCATACTCATAACCATTTTGACCGAGTTGACTCATTTCATCAGGCGACATTTCAATCATTTTCATTATATTTTTTGCTAAATTGACATAATCTGAAGCATTAGTTGCGTATCCACACTTAGAATCATTGATTAGGCTGGCACCAGCACCATCAATCATACCTAACACTGGTAATTTTGACATCATGTATGATTGCAATTTTCCGGGGACTGTCAATTTAAAGATTTTATTTGTTTTAAGGCTCAATAAAGCTGCATTGGCAGATTTATAATATTTTGGCATTTCAGAAACAGGATGCCTACCATGAAGTTCAAAGTAGCTCTCTAATTCATAGGCCGAAATAACACTCTTAAGCCAAGTAAACTTGCTTCCATCGCCAACAATTGAAAAAATCACTTTTTGTTTATTTTCTTTTAAATACATTGCCGCATTGACAATGGATTCAAAGTCCTGAGCCTCCCCAACATTACCAGCAAATAAAACAACAAAACTATCGTTTTCTTTTTTATAACCAATATCTAAATTTTTAAACTCAGAATTAAAAACGTCCTCTGCCCAGTTAGGAAAAATAACTTTTTTTGAATTACCTTTGTCAAGTTCAGAAATACATAATAAATATTCTTCAGACTGCCCCAAAATTAAATCACAATTTTTATATATATAACTAACTAGCTTTTCTAGAAGTTTATACATAAAATCAGGTCCACCTTTACCAACAGCTCTTACAGAATCTGGCCATAAATCTAATGACCACATAGCTAAAGGTATCCCTTTTAACTTTTTTAAAAGTATAGCTGGTAAAGCAACAGTCACTGGAGACAATTGACAAACCAAAATCACATCAAAACTTTTATTCCTTAGTTTTAATGGTGCAAGAAATGATGCAGTTAAAACATAAGACAAATAATTAAGTGCTAGTTTAAATGAACTCTTACCTCTTGTTATTATTGGAACCCTGACTATTTCAACTCCACCATAGTTACTAAAACTGCTTGGTTTTTTTGAAAACTCGTTAAATTCTTTGCCAAGAGGGTAATTAGGTATTCCAGTTAAGACAGTAACTTCATGCCCCAAATTTACTAATTCAACAGATAAATCATTAATCCTAAACTCTTCTGGCCAAAAATACTGAGAGACAATTAGTACTTTCATTTTTAGTACTGCTTCCAAACCACCCGCATAATGTAATCACGGTAACTATGAACAATTCTAACTACTTTGTCAGATACATTTGGCATACTGTAATCATAAACGGGCCTTAATAAGCGCTCGGTACCACAAGGCTGAGATTCAAGCACCTGAAGCGCTTGAAATACGCGAACAACCTCTAGCCCCACCATCATTACTGAGGCTTCTTCAAAGGCTTCTGGCCGCTCATGCGCTTCACGAATATTTAACGCAGGAAAGTTCATAATAGATGACTCTTCACTAATCGTGCCGCTGTCAGACAACACTGCTTTAGCCGATTTTTGCAACTTGTTATAGTCATGAAAACCCAGTGGTTTTAACAACTGCACCAAAGGGTTAAAGGTAATACCCTGCTCTTCAATGCGTTTACGAGTGCGCGGATGGGTAGAAACGATTACCGGAAAAGCATATTTTTCAGCCAGGCCATTTAAAATAGCAGCCAGCTTGTGCAGATTAGTCGGCGAGTCTACGTTTTCTTCACGATGCGCACTTATAACAAAGAATTCGCGCTCGGTTAACCCCAACCGGTTTAATACATCAGACCCGTCAATTTGCGGCATGTAATGGTTTAAAACTTCAAACATTGGGCTGCCGGTTTTAATAACCCGGTCTGCCGGAATACCTTCAGCCAGCAAATAGTCGCGGGCAATAGTGCTATAGGTCAGGTTAATATCGGCGGTATGGTCAACGATACGGCGGTTAATTTCTTCTGGCACTCGCATATCATAGCAGCGGTTACCCGCTTCCATGTGGAAGGTAGGGATCTTACGCCGTTTGGCAGGAATAACCGCCATACAACTGTTAGTATCACCCAGCACCAGCATGGCATCCGGGTTAATTTCGGCCAATACCTTGTCTACGGCAATAATCACATTACCAATGGTCTCGGCACCGCTGCTTCCGGCTGCACTTAAAAAATAATCAGGCTTACGCACGCCTAAATCATCAAAAAAAACCTGATTCAGTTCAAAATCGTAGTTTTGGCCGGTGTGGACAATAATATGATCACAGTGCGCATCCAAGGCGGCCATAACTCGAGAAAGGCGAATAATTTCCGGGCGGGTGCCCACAACGGTCATTACTTTTAACTTGTTCATATCTACACCTTGTAAGCTACAGTATCTGGCCTTGCGCGATCGAAGTTCTCGTTCGCCCACAACATCACCACTAATTCATCATCACCAATATTGGTAACGTCATGCGACC
>NZ_JANQVQ010000146.1 GCF_030730205.1 Paraglaciecola sp. | reverse complement strand
ACGAATCCCTTTATTCATTGCGTCATATATACCTTTATCGGGCTCGCTGACCACAGTGGCAATTTGACCACGATATTCATTAACTATGTCCATAGTGCTATCTTTAGAGCCACCATCAACGACGATGTATTCAATATTCTGGTAATCTTGCGCCAAAACTGATTCAATGGTGCCACGAATAGTTGCTGAACTATTGAAACATACCGTAATAATTGAGACCTTCATGTTAATTTAACAACTCCTTAATATTAGCTAGCGTGCTAGCCACTAAGCTTGCCGCCAGAGCTTCATCGTTTGATTCAGCTTAATAACGTAATTCTGGCGTATTACTTGATGAACGTAAATGCACAATGTCATCTTCTACGAGATCAGAGCCAGATTGCACTTGAGTTAGTTCCAATGGAATTTTGTATAGATTTTTCAACGCATGAATTGCCCTCAAAGGAATATAAATAGATTGACTCTCAGAAATTAAGGTATATTTGCCGTCAATCGTGTTGTCTGCAACGTGGTCAACTCACCATTGAGTCGCAAAAACTGCTTAGGCATTAAATCTCGTCACAAAGGCAACAAACGACCGATGCCACCGGAAATGATGACCGGAAGAATTATTAATATTCCCTAAATAAAATAGGCTTTGGTATGTTGATGCACATCAGGCGCAGCCAATAGTTCTGCTACTGAATACCATCTGTATGATGAATGTTGCTCTTTAGGAAGACTAGTAAGATCCTGAACATTCAATTTGTAGGCAATTGCCACGTAGTGTGTAGAGGGGCTGTCACCAAAAACACAATCCGAATAAAAATGATCATACGGGCCTTGCAAGGTTGCCCCTTCAATCGAAAACACTTGTCCAAGCTCTTGCGAGGTTAATCGTTTAAAAGCCTCGGCTAAACTTTCATCTTTCAAAATTCGCCCACCTGGAACAAACCAATAACCTTGAGCAGGACGATTATTACGATAGCCAAGTAAGTATTCTTCATTCGAATTTTTAATCACCAAATCAATCGATACTAAGGGCGTACTGGCAATCACAGTCTTAAAAGTATTTACTTTAAGATACATATTTATAAAACCCTTACTGTAGGAGACGCTTTAGGGCCGAACAAATTAATAACGACAGTTAATTCAGCACCTTTAATTTATTTACTCTCTCTAGCAGATTCTTTCCGACCTGAAAATAGTCAAGCAATCATCCACTCTAAGCTTGCCTAAAACTCTCTTGATTATTCAGATACCATTGGTACGCATCTTTCAACCCTTCTTCTAGGTTGAAGGTATATTGCCAGCCTAAGGATTGTAAGCGGTCTACTTTCATAAGCTTACGTGGAGCTCCATCTGGTTTGCTAGCATCAAACTCAATTTCCCCCTCGAAACCAGTAACTTTAGCCACGGTTTCAACTAACTCACGAATAGTACAGTCAATTCCGGTGCCCACATTGATATGACTTAACATAGCGTCGGTGTTTGCATCATATATTGCCTTATCTAATTCCATTACATGAATCGATGCTGCAGCCATATCGTTGACATGCAAAAATTCACGCATTGGCTTACCACTGCCCCATGCTACGACTTTTTTATCGCCATTGACTTTTGCTTCATGAAAACGACGCAGTAACGCAGGAATAACGTGGGAATTTTCAGGATGAAAATTATCATGCGGTCCATATAAATTCGACGGCATTACGCTGCGGTAATCACGACCATATTGACGGTTATACGATTCACATAATTTAATACCGGCGATTTTAGCCAAAGCATAAGGCTCGTTAGTGGGCTCTAACGTCCCCGTCAACAAAGCTGTCTCAGCCATAGGTTGCTCAGCTAATTTAGGATAAATACAGCTTGAGCCTAAAAATAGTAATTTTTGAATACCGACAACATGGGCTGAATGAATAATGTTGCATTCAATCATCAGGTTTTCATAAATGAACTCAGCAGGGTAGGTATTATTCGCAATAATACCGCCCACTTTCGCAGCCGCTAAATATACTTCGTCAATCTGTTCTGACTTAAAAAAATCAGCTACCGCTTGCTGGCTAGTTAAATTTAATTCACTGCGTGTACGCAATACCAATTCGCAACCACCACGCGCCTGCAATTGCCTAACAATCGCTGACCCAACCATTCCTCGGTGGCCTGCTACAAATATTTTTTTCATTGTTATATTCCTAGACCAACAGACGTCAATCAATAGTAAAAAATGTTTACTTTTGAAAAACGATAAAGCTCACAGTAAAAAATTCTGTGTACTTTGTTTGGCTCAAAACTCATTTATTCTTTAGAAACGGCTATTGCATAACCATGCTGTTTCAACAACGCATGTTGCTTAGCTTTGTCTAAATCATGTTTTACCATTTCAGCACACATTTCTTCAACCGTAATTTCTGGTACCCATCCGAGCTTTTCTTTTGCTTTGGTAGGATCACCCAACAAAGTTTCAACCTCTGCAGGGCGGAAATAACGCGGATCAACTTTAACAATAATGTCACCAACTTTTACCCCTGGAGCATCGTTACCACTTATTGCAGTCACTGTTGCTATTTCATCAACCCCACTACCAGCAAACTCAACTGTAATACCAGCCTCAGCAGCCGACATTCTTACAAATTCTCTAACAGAAATTTGTTTTCCTGTAGCAATAACAAAATCCTCAGGTTTATCTTGCTGAAGCATCATCCATTGCATACGCACATAATCTTTCGCATGCCCCCAATCGCGCAGAGCGTCCATATTACCTAAATACAAACACTCTTCTAAGCCTTGCGCTATGTTAGCTAAGCCCCGAGTAATTTTACGAGTAACAAAGGTTTCGCCACGGCGCGGCGATTCATGATTAAACAAAATACCATTACACGCATAAATACCATAAGACTCGCGATAATTTACCGCAATCCAATACGCATACATTTTAGCTACTGCATAAGGCGAACGCGGATGAAAAGGAGTCGTCTCTTTTTGTGGAATTTCTTGAACTTCACCATATAACTCAGAAGTAGATGCTTGATAAAACTTAGTTTTCTTTTCTAGACCTAAAAAGCGAATAGCTTCAAGCAAACGCAAAGTACCAATAGCATCTACATCAGCTGTATATTCAGGCGCTTCGAACGACACAGCAACATGCGACTGTGCACCAAGGTTGTATACCTCATCAGGCTGCACTTCCTGCATAATACGAATCAAATTAGATGAATCTGTCAAATCACCGTAATGCAACTTAAAACGCGCATTTTCAATGTGAACGTCTTCGTAGATATGATCAACGCGTTGAGTATTAAATAACGATGCACGGCGCTTAATACCATGAACTTCATATCCCTTTTCCAATAAAAACTCCGCTAAATAGGAGCCGTCTTGGCCGGTTACTCCGGTAATTAAAGCTATTTTTACCATAATATTATCTTTAAACCTAAACTTAGAAACTTAAACTTTGCTCGATTAACGAGATATGTTTTTGAAATGAATAATGATTTTCAAAAATCTGAATATTTTGATTTTTACTATCAACCAAAATCGTTCTGTTTTCATACAACTTTTTAATAGCGCTTGAAATACTCGCTGGGTCTCTACATTTTATTAAACTCCGATTAAATATCCCAAAACTTGAATCTAAAGAATTTATATTAGTAAAAACAATATGCTTTCCTACAGATGCTGCTTCTAGCAGACACAGTGGCTGGGCTTCAGTAGGGTAATAGCTAGGCAAGATGAGTACGTCGATATTCACCAAGAAGTGCCACTTTTCTAAATCCTTGATTGTACCTAGATAATGAATGTATTCACATAGTTTTATATCGGAAAATATTTTGTAGTCAAACTCCAAGTCAAACCCACTACCGCCAGCAATATAACACTCAAGTTCCATTCCTTCTGAGACACAATGCTTCACAGCAGCAATAAGTTCGGCAAGTCCCTTAGACGGAATTAAATTTGAAAGATAACCAATTTTAAGGCTGTTACCTTTCAAATCACGTGGCAAAATATAATCAGGAACAAGAACGGTATTAGGAACCACTATTAGGTCAATCATAGGAAATGCAGAAAATTGCGATTTCATTTGGTCAGAGAGTACAATAGCTCTATCGACCTTATTATATACAGAAAATATTAAATACTTGAAAATTGTTCTTGATTCTTCAACGAAACGAGAAAAATCACTGCCATGTAGATGAACAACTATTTTACAATTATGAAACCTTGCCATTGTTATTATCATATAGTCACGCAAAAAACCTACCTTTGTTCTGGATATTGAAAGGTAAACTACTGAAGGCTTCATCCTATACAATTTGCCCAATACTTTTGCTATAAAAAGTAAATTCGAAACAACTGATTTGTTTGTAGGGAAACACAGAAACGTGCTCACTTTTTTAAATTTACTTCTCACTAATAAGTCAAACGCTGTTGACTGGCCAGTAACAGGATTCGAGGCTGGTCCTATAAATAAATACATAATATAAAATATTCGTCTCCAGATTGAACACTAAAATTATAAAACACTATTAATCGCTTCCTTAAAACGCTCTACCATATCTCTGACGGTGTAGTTTTTTTCAACTGTTAACAGGGAATTTAAAGCCATAACACTTAGATCATATTCAGACATTTTCTGAAAACGCTCAATCGCTAGAGCCAAACTAACACTTGATCCCATCTCAAAAGATACGCCGTTTACATTTTCAATAAAAGCATGAGCCTCAGGCATATGAAATCTCATATCAGAGTGAATAATCGCTGGTTTAGCGTAATTGAACGCATGGATGATACTTAAGCCAACTGCACCGGGGTAGACAAAGACGTCCGCCATATCCATATACTTTGCGATTTCCAGCTCTTCAAACAATGAGCCAACGAAGGTTATCTGGTTAATAACATTTAGTTCAACAGCTGTAGCTCTAACCGAATTAAGTATAGGTCCGTCGCCCACTACAATGAGCTCGGTCGGCGAACTTAATAAACTCATGGCTTCAATCAGACTAAAAAGACCTGACTTGTCTGTTAAACGACCAATGAATATTAAAGTTAATAACGAAGGGTCTCTCTTTACACTTGTACCATATCTAATCGAATTCTTAGCATTGCTAATGTTTTTAGGACATAGACCATTATTAAGTGCAAATGAACCCTTAATTTGTGCTCTCTCGACCTCCCTTTCATGATAAAAAATCCGGACATCTGCAATCTTTGATATTTTTAGTCTGAGACTTGCGAAGATTCCAAAACTTCCGGCTGTCCAACCATGCCCCCACCAAACCGTTTTTATCCCCCTAATTTTCAAAATCACTAACAACAACATGTAATTCAGAATTCTTGGATTACCGTTTATTACAACAACATCTCCTTTTCTATAAGCGGAAAAGAGATTTAGGTTATCCTGCCAAAATATTCCTAAAAATACCCTAAAAGATCCTAACCACGAACAGTTACCTACTTCTTCTGATTTAACATTCAAAAAATCAACTTTACTAGCATATAATTTTAATGTGAAACTATCAGCCAATGTCTTAAAAAATGGAACTCTATATCGAGGAATCGCCGGTTGAATTATGTGTAGTATCATTTGTAAAACCTTTTTAGAAAAGCGGAGAGACGTATTTCGATATATAAGTGAACCAGATATGAAAGAGCTACGGCTATAAAAAAAGCTATCATTACAGCGAAATAAAAGCTAAAACCACGCTCCAGTAAAAATAAAATAATCGCAAACCCTATATATTGATGCAAAAGATATAGTGGATAAGAAATTTTTGAAAAAAATCTAAACATTGAATTATCAAGAAAATTGAGTTTTCCTTTTAACCCTAGCAAAAAAATAATAATGATAATGATATGAATCAAAAAATACTTTTGATTATGAAATAGTGACACGACCGCCAAGCTGAGAACCAAATAATTGAATACAACTATCTTATTATTTGTAGATCGTTGGTTAATAGAGAAAAAACAAACTCCCAATAAAAAAAAAGAAGAATAGTTATTCAAAAACAAAAAATTAAATTTATCTGAAAAATTAAAAGATACGAAAGAGAGGAACAACAAAATAAAATACATAGTATAAATAAAAAAACTTTTCGTAAAAAGGCACAAAGCAGCAACTGTGTAAAATATCCATTCATATTCTAAAGTCCAATAAGAACCATCAACAAATTTAGCATTGAATAAAGAAGGGAAAATGAAAAAGTTACTAATAAAATCAAAATAATCAACATCTCTGATATTGACATTTAACAAGCTAACTGTACCAAATGTTAAAATTATACATAAATAGTACGTTGGTATTAACCTGAGAAAACGCAAAAAAAGAAACCTACTGGGTGTTTTATTTCTAATGGACAACGAGATTAAATAACCGCTCAAGATAAAGAAAAGGGCTACTCCAAGCTTTCCTACAGCAAAAACAAAAATTCCTACACCAGCATTTGTAACATTATTAAAATGATAGAGGTAGTGATAAAACACCACTGAAATCGCAGCATACCCTCGCAACAAATCGAGATGCTCAATCTTTTGCATCGATGAACCCTGAAAATATATATAAATAAATTCCGGACACAATCAATCCATGACTAACTATAATAGTAAAGAGTGATACATTACCCAAGTACATACCAAAGTATGCGAGCGACATAAAAAGTACTAAAGGAGGTGTACTTTTAGTCAAAAGATCAAAAACATACATAATTGATGAATATATAAAAGACACAAAAACCATGCCTACATATCCGTATGCGGCATACCCGTCATTTACAAAAAAATTAGCATTGAAATTACCTAACCCGTACACTTCTTTTAAAGCCACAGGCAAGACTTCAAATTGAGTATTTGACGATATGGCAAATACATCTTTAATGCTGAATACTAATCCAACATGCTGGAAATGAGTAAAAGGTTTGAGTTGAAAAAAATCATGGTAAATCACAAAACTTAGACTTGAGATACTTAGCGTTCTAAAAGTAAATAGAGCACTTATTGCAAAACCTATGGAGGGAAAAAAAGTTGTTAGAATATTTAAAATCATGAAACACGCTATAAATGCTACAACAAAACTATACGATGAACATTTGAAATACAGCACCCAAAAGTATATAAAGAAAAATATAAATGGAGCGATTAAAAGAATTTTTGCACCCATACTAAAAGCTAATAAAAAATACACAATAGAAACAATACAAAGTTTATATGCCATCGATAGTTTTTTATATTTTGCTAGAAAGAAACCTAGGAAAAATGTAACCATCCACAAATAAGGATACACAAGCCACCCAGTAACTTTCACAGACTGCCTTGACTCGTTTAGCTTCGATAGTTCACTGATACCTACTATTGACAAATTCGTCAAGCTTTTGGTAACTATATAAAAAAATAAACAGAAAAGAAACAAATTGGTTAAACAATAAAATCTTCTAGAAGTTTTAAATTTCCGAATTGATAACAATGGAATTTTTGAAAAGAGTATAACTAAAACAATACATAAGGTGAAACATGAAAAAAGCTCAAGCGCGTCATTTTTTGAAAGCCAATCGTTTCTCACTGAAAAAAACACTATAGAAGATGGGTAATAAATAAAAACAAGCAAAAATAGGTTTAGGTATTCAGATGATTTTGTTATTGATGTAGGCTGAAGTAAAACTACAATTCCGATTAATATATTTGTATATAGAACTTCATATCCTGTAAGGCTAAACTGTCTAAATCCAAAATATTGAAAATTTGGAGCTATGAAATTTTCAAAATTAAGACTAAAAAGATAAATGTAAAGGAATACTAAAATTAAGAGGATAAGCCTCGTCTTAAACTCAGATAAACAAGTTTTGTAGTTCAAGCCTAAGGCATGTTCATTTATCATACTATTTGAAATTACCAGCTCGCATTATATTTATATAATATAGGTTAAAAATTTCTTCCCATGAAGTGCCATTAACACTTTTTATACAATCTGCAGGATTAATAAAATCTAAATTATTCTTAAGTAAGTTTATCAAGGATTCAACATTATCATCGACTAACCAACCATTTAGGCCATCTTTAATTAAACTATTATTCTCAAAGGTTTTTGTTGCAATGACAGGAAGACCAGCAGAAAGATATTCAAAAATCTTTGTTGGAGGTTGATACATAAAGGCATCAATCATAGGTATGTAAGCGATACCAATATCATAATTTGAAAGTACAACCTCTATATCGTTGTAATCTAAAAAACCTCTATACTCAATATTTTCTTCTAAAAAAATCATCTCATTTATTTTAGCTAGGGTAACCTCGTTGCCATAACCAAAAATAGAAAGCGAATAAATATTACCTCTCATTTTATTCGTTTCAATTATTGCATTGACAAAATCTTCTAGTTTCCTTTCGTTTAAAGTGCCAATATAAATTAAGCGTGTTGGTTGTTGGTAATTCAATTTTTTAGGATTAATACACTTCAAACTTGAACCAAGAGGCAACAAATAATACTTTTTAATTCCTAATATTTTTTCCGCGACTCCTTTACTTATGACCGATCGTTTTCCAAAAGTCCTTAACTCAATAGACATTAATAAGTTCGAAAACCATCTAAATCGAGAGGCTACAACTCCCGATCTGACATCACAAGCTATATTAAATCCAAAATACTGAAGTATTGAAAAAAGAAAACAGAATTTATGGTAGCGAATATGAAAAAATGTATTGTTTTTATCTATATTTTTTAGGATATACATAAGAACAACTAAAGAGAAAAAATAAGATGATAGACTTAAAAAAATATCGTTAGAAAAGTCGATGATTTTCAAATTTTTGTCAGCACTAACTTTCGAGCCAAGACATAAGTGCTCAACGTCGATACCTTTTCTTTTAGCAATTCGAGTTATCTCTCGGAAATCAGTATTTCCAAACTTCTCTTTTGATACTATAACGATTTTAGTAATTTCTTTACTCATACAGACTAATGACCAAAAAATATTCCAAGATAATATCGATAAAAAAGCGCTAGACATTTTTTTATAGATGCCCCATCAATAACAGCTCTGTAAAAATCAAAGAAATTAGCTTTTCTATTGCTTAACTTATTCATCAAGCTTATGTACGCCCGTCTACTACGTAATATCTTCAAGCCTATTTTATTGTCAACAAGTAATAGATCTTTTTCATTTTGCATTAGGTCTACCAACTCTCTCGATGAATTAATTTTATAATAGTTATACAAAAGTTCAGTATTATTTGTCATTTTGATATCAGAAATCCCGCCTGTTATTCGATATTGCACAAGCGGTTCATCAACAAAGCCAATTCCATGTAACAAAGCAGATCTGACTGGTATGGTTCTATCTTCATTCACAATTTGGCGGTCGAGACCACCAAAGACATCAAAAACTTCTCTATGCCAAGCGTGCGAGCAGCCTAAAATTGAGATTTCACGTTTCAAGAGCTTATTTATAAGGATGTTGGAATGCAGAACCCTGGTATCCACACCTCGCCGTTCCCTAACCACTTTGCCACCTGCATCTATTTCCTCAATAGCAGAATATATTGACGTTGGCCTTCCATTTTTTTGCCAATACTCACATATAGCAGAAATTCTATTATGTTTGGATATGTCATCACCCGCGAACACAACACAAAGCTCTCCTTTTGCCATGGACATAAGTAGATTTAAATGATCTCCAATACCTAAATTTTGAGAATTTGAATTAACTTGTATATTTAATTTATTAAATTTAGATATCACTTCGTTAATAATTTCCAAAGAACGATCAGTGCTACAATCATCCGATATTATAAACTCTATTTCACCAGTGTAATTCTGATTTAATACCGAGTTAATACTTTCATTAAGATACTTTTCATGATTATAGGACAATAACAATGCTGAAACTTTCGGTAAATTCATTCATATTTCCCTAGCATTTTCTAAGAAACAAAGTTTGAAGGGAGTCGCTCCCAACTATTAGGCCCTATTTCTTGAGTATCGATATCGTAACCTTTAAACCATGTTTTCGGCAGTATTGTAAAAGAATCACTGTTATAATTTAACAATGCCGCCCACCTACTGAAACCAGAATTAGCGATCACGTTGGCCTTAGCGTATTTCATCAATTCTAGTTCTTCCAAATCTGATAGTTTGGCTTTTTCTTGAATGAATATTGCGTTATCAATGAAGGAAAAGTGCCTTTTAGCTTTAACCAAATCGTCTGTAAAAATATATGATACTAAATTAGTACACTTACTGTTCAGTACATCAAATGCTTGCTTATAATAATCCAAACCTAAATTACCGTGAAAGTTTTTTGCAATTGGATTGGATAAATAATCACCGCATCTGTAATGGAAAGCAGCTGAATTTTCACTTGCTATTTGTTTCGCTAAAGTCGAACAGTTTTCACTAATAATTCGAGGTTTGAACTCAACCTTTAACAAATCTAATACTGAACTATAATACTTATATGAAATAAAATTCCCATCGATATAAGTTTCATCATCTATGTTATAAAAATTTTCATCAAAATGAAGATCCTGCTCTTTATAAATATTTTTATTTTTCCTAAGGACTAGTTGATTTATATAATTAGTTATTTTAAGTCCAAAGCGACCGCCATATGAAAAATTTACTAGACTAAATTTATTAAATCTCTCTGCGCCACTAATAGCTCTGTACTCAATGTTAAAATTATCAAACCCAAAACTTCTTTGGTTTAGTTTATTATAATGAATAAGATCAATGTCCATTTCATAATTCTTATTAATACATAAAGACTTTACCGCTGCGTATATGCAAAACTGGTTTGATATACCACCGACTAGTTTGGCAGTCACCATTTATTTAAGCTTCCTTAAATTTCGAAATTCTATAAATAAATGCGATAACCAACATCATAAGAGCATTATTTATAAAATGTGAAAATGCAACTCCACCAAATCCCATAGTTGAGATAAAATGGAACGTAAAAAAGTAAAACGATAGCGCAAAAAATACTTCAACAAAAATATGTCTAAACGTTTGAGCTTTTGCCAACAATGTGTAGCTTACAACCCAAGTTACAACTTTAAAAAAGTCTCCGCAAACTTGCCAAAAAAAAAGCTGTTTCATATCATTGAATTCATCTGAAAAAAGCAGATTAATAATAATATCTCGACTTAAATATATAGCGGAACAAGACACCAGAGCAACAGGAAATATAAACTTCAGCCCCTCTAAAACAGCTGAATTCAGGGATTTTTTGTCTTCACACTTAGCAAATTTTGGTAAAAAATAAATACTTAACACTGACGTTATGAAGGTAAGATAAATAGTGCTTAGCCGCCAACTTGCGTCCCAATTACCCGCATAATGAGAACCAAACTTATCCGTTAATAAATCTCTGACATTAATATAAGTATAGGGCCAAATAATACTTGGAATTACAACCATTAAGGAAAAAAACAAAAGCTTCTTAACTATATCGAACTCAAATTTTTGGACAATATAATTAATTCTGAATTTCGGAAACAATTCTTTTTTCTTACAAAAATAAATTACAATAAAAACTGTTATTGCTTGGTTACTAACAACAGCTATTAATATACCTTGTAGTTTCCATAAGTATAGAAACAATAAACTATACAACAAGGAAAATATACTAGAAATGATGTTCACACCAACAAGCAAACGTAGTTTTTGCAGTCCGTTTAAATAAGAAGTTGCAAGCGTATTAATAACATAGAAAATTAACGTAAATGACAAAAGATAGATAAACCATTCAATCTGACCATCAAAATCAGCTGCTAATTTTTTAGCAAAAAATATAAGTAAAGCAGATGTGAGCAAAGAAGATAAAACACACACTAATAAAATATAGGTCAGGTACTTATCACTTTTATCAGCTTCTGCGGTATATTTAACCGCCGCCCCTCCCAGGCCCGCAGTTGCAGAAGTTAGAGAAATTGCAACTATATTTTGCAATTGACTAATAGTTGCATAGCCTGAGGGACCGATTAATATTGCAATAGCTTTGTTTAAAATAAGCAATGTGCTCATTTTAATTACAACGGCGACGCTATTAATCGAAAAAGCTCTATAAATTGACATAGCCGACTTTATTGATTAAACGAGTTGATCGCAGAAATAACTCTACCCACATGATTTTCTGACATATAAGGCGAGATAGGTAAAGACAAAACGTCTCTATGCAATTCTTCTGTGATAGGAAATGTTAAATATGAATAACTCAGATAAGCTTTCTGGAAGTGGGGCGGGATTGGATAATGAATCATACTTACAACGCCAGAGTCCATTAGATGTTTTTGCAATTCATCACGGTTCTTGGTTCGGATAACAAACAAGTGAAAAGCGTGACTACACAACTCTTCAATTGTTAACTTGGCACTAATAGGTAGCTGGACTAATGGGTTTTTTATAGCACTCGCATATGCAATCGCAATTTCTCTACGCCGCTGAGTTTCTTTATGCAAGTATTTGAGTTTAACCGATAACAGTGCAGCTTGCATTTCATCTAAACGGCTGTTTACGCCCTGATAAAGATTTTCATATTTCTTATGGCTACCATAATTGCCTAATGCACGAATTATTTGAGCTAATTCGTCATCATTAGTGGTCACCGCACCAGCATCCCCCAGTGCGCCTAAATTCTTTCCTGGATAAAAACTAAAACCCGATGCATGCCCCCAATTACCAGCTTTCCTGCCTTCAATCTCAGCACCATGAGACTGAGCCGAGTCTTCTAACACAAGAAGATTATGCTCTGATGCAATAGCAATAATTTCAGGCATTGGAGCTAATTGACCGTACAAATGAACTGCAAGTATAGCTTTCGTGTTGTTGGAGATTGCAGCGCGAATATTCGCAGGACAAATATTGAACGTTAGTGGATCGGGTTCGACAAGTACAGGCTTTAATTTATTCTCAGTAATAGCAAGGATACTGGCTATATAAGTATTGGCAGGTACAATAATTTCATCACCTTCATTTAACTTACCTAGCTCTTTCCAAGCACGTAGTACTAAAATAAGCGCATCCAAACCATTTGCTACACCAATACAATGCTTGGTTCCACAATAGTCTGCAAAGCTTTGTTCGAACTTTTTAACTTCTTCACCATGGATATACCAACCGGAATCAATTACACGCGTAGCGGCGGCTATCAACTCTTGACGATATACTGCGTTTATCTGCTTCAAATCTAAAAATGGGATCATTCTAAAAACCTGATAATTTTTGCGGGATTTCCAACAACTACCGCTTTAGCTGGAACATCTTTAGTTACAACTGAGCCAGCGCCTATCATCGCTGACTCACCTATCGTGACACCTGGCAGTATTGTTGCGTTCGCACCGATACTTGCAGACTCATTTACGGTTATACCTGTAAATTTTTCTGGGTATTGTTTTGACCTTGGAAATCCATCGTTAGTGAAGGTTGCATTGGGGCCGATAAACACATTATTTCCAATTCGGGTGCCATCCCACAACTGAACACCTGATTTTACTGTAACGTTATCGCCAAGTATTACATCCCCTTCAATCAAACTATGAGCGCAGATGTTGCAGTTTTTACCTATAGAAGCTCCAGCAAGGATAACGACGAATTGCCAAACTTTAGTACCAAAACCTATTTCACAATTAGCTACATCTGCAAATTTATGAACGAAGCTCATTGTTTCACCTTCTTACAAAAAATCGAGTAATCTCGGATGTAATCGGATTCGTCATAATATTCACTGGCTAAAACTAGCAGAACACAGTCTGCACTAAAATCGTACATTTCTCGCCAGACGTTATTACCTATCAATAAACCTTTTTCCGGGGTATCTAACCAGACTATATCTCTTGAAACGCCATCATCTAACAGAAAACGACATTTCCCAGCGACACAAATAGCTAGCTGCTGAAGGTTTTTATGCGCATGAAAGCCGCGAGAGACGCACTGTTTTGTGTGGTAAATGTAATAAACGCGCTTAACTTCAAATGGAATATGGTTATTGGCTTCGATTGACACCAACGAGCCACGGTCGTCACCTAAATATGGTAGGTCAATAAGACGTATTAAACTCATACCTTTCCCTCAGCAACACCAAGTAAATATTGACCATAGCTATTTTTACTCATCAATGTACCTGTTTCTATTAACTGCGCTTTGGTTAGCCAACCGCGGTTGTAAGCAATTTCTTCAAGACAAGCAACCTTATACCCCTGACGTTTCTCAAGTGTTTCAACAAATTGTGCTGCATCTAATAAGCTTTCATGTGTGCCTGTATCCAACCAAGCGAAACCTCGCCCTAATAACTCAACGTTAAGTTTGCCTAATTCAAGGTATGTATTGTTAATGCAAGTAATTTCGAGCTCACCTCGCTCACTGGGAGAGACGTTTTTAGCTATATCTGTCACCCGATTGTCATAAAAATACAAACCGGTAACGGCAAAATGCGATTTGGGCTCAGTAGGTTTTTCTTCTATTGAAATTGCTTTCATTTCGCTATCAAACGCGACTACACCAAAACGCTCAGGGTCTTTTACCTGGTAGCCGAAAACCGTAGCTCCCTCGCCCTCTTTTGCTTTTCTTATAGCTTCTTTCAACTTTGGGGTAAATCCCTGGCCATAATAGATGTTATCGCCTAACACTAAACACACATCATCCTTGCCAATAAATTGTTCACCAATAATAAAAGCTTGAGCAAGACCGGCCGGGGTTGGTTGTGCTGCATAACTAATGCTAATACCAAACTGGGAGCCATCTTTTAATAAACGTTGAAA
>NZ_JANQVQ010000145.1 GCF_030730205.1 Paraglaciecola sp. | reverse complement strand
CTACCCACATCGATACGAAAAACAACAATAAATGGATACTACCCTACTGTGAAAAATCTAATATATTTAAATTCCTTGTTCTTAACGTTTTGGCTTGCCCCTAGCACCCATATTATGGCGAGTGCACAAACCACCTACCAAGACCAAACAAAATTGCATCAAATAGTGCAGTCCATATCGGCACAAAATATCGAGCAAGATATTACCAAATTAGTGGGCTTTGGTACTCGTCACACCCTATCCGACACCCAGTCTGAGACCCGTGGAATTGGCGCGGCCAGACGTTGGATAAAAAGCGAGTTTGACGCAATTTCTAAACAATGCGGTGACTGCTTGGAAGTGTATTATCAAAGCCAAGTGATAGAAGGTGAAAAACGCATACCTAATGCTACCGAAGTTGTCAGTGTAATTGCCATTCAGCGCGGTGTTAGCGATCCGAATCGTTATGTGTTGATGTCAGGTGATATTGATTCACGGGTTTCTGACGTGATGGATTTTACCTCCAACTCACCCGGTGCGAATGACAACGCCACTGGCGTAGCAGGTACCTTAGAAGCGGCAAGAGTGCTAAGCCAATATAAGTTTAATGGCAGTATCGTTTATGCTGCGTTAGCAGGAGAAGAGCAAGGTTTATTCGGTGGTAAAATTCTCGCTGAAAATGCCCAAAAGGATGGATGGCGACTGAAAGCCGTATTGAACAACGATATGATTGGCAACATCGCTGGCATCAATGGCGTGATCAACAATAGTAGCGCTCGGGTATTTGCTGAAGGCACACGCGTAACTGAAACCGAAAAAGAAGCCACAACTCGCCGTTTTACTGGTGGCGAAGTCGATTCTCCGAGCCGCAACTTAGCACGTTACATTGATTGGATTGCCGACAGATATATTCCTAATTTAGATACGATGGTAATTTATCGACTAGACCGCTTTGGTCGTGGCGGTCATCACCGTCCATTCAATGACTTGGGTTATCCAGCGGTACGCATTATGGAAACTAACGAAAACTACAATCGCCAACATCAAGATTTACGCAGCGAGCATGGTATTGAATATGGCGATACGCTTGCCGGGGTTAATTTTCCTTATGTCGCAAAGTTAACCTCGCTCAACGCTGCATCTTTGGCCAGCATGGCGTGGGCGCCTTCACCACCTGCTAAAGTACAAATATCGGGCGCAGTACAAGCAAGCACTACCTTGGGTTGGCAAGCCTCAAACAAACAACAAAATCCGCAGTTAGCCGGATACAAAATCTATTGGCGCTACACCGACGCGCCGCAGTGGCAATACAGCAAATATGTGGGCGATGTCACCGAATACACTCTGGAGAATGTGGTCATCGATAACTATTTCTTCGGTGTGGCCAGTGTCAGTAAAGATGGCTTTGAAAGCCCTGTGGTATTTCCGGGTACCGCTGGCTCATTTGGCGAATAAACCTTAACAAATAGAAAAAGTCAGGGGGCATTTTATTGCAGCTCAAACACCCTTGGCATTTCTATCAACCATAAAGAGCTTTGAGGTCAACGTGAGCACTAAAGATAATAAACCCGCCTTAGCACTACCAAGTAGTCGGCTGAGTCGTTTTACAAAATTGGGCTCGTTGGCTACAAGAGTAGCAGGGAATATGCTGGCCGATGGTGTCAGCGAATTTGCTCGAGGTAATCGTCCAAAATTCAAAGACTTGTTACTTACTCCGGGTAATGTAACTAGAGTCGCTGACCAACTCGCGCAAATGCGAGGTGCAGCAATGAAAGTGGGTCAATTATTGTCCATGGATGCTGGAGATTTACTGCCCCCAGAACTGAGTACCTTACTTGTCAAATTGCGTTCTGATGCCCATGCCATGCCAGAAAAAGAATTGGTAAAGTTACTCACCCAACAATGGGGAGTCGATTGGCGCAAACGATTTATACAGTTTCCGCTAAAGCCGATTGCCGCAGCATCCATTGGTCAGGTGCATAAAGTGATTGACGATGATCTGAATCTATTAGCCATTAAAATTCAGTATCCTGGGATAAAACAAAGCATCGACAGTGACGTAGACAACGTGGCGACGTTAATCAACATGACCGGCTTGCTACCCAAAAAATTGAATCTTACGCCCCTATTAATCGAGGCCAAAAAGCAACTCCATGACGAAGCCAACTATGTGCTTGAAGGCCAACGCCTTGCGCAGTATGCCCAAATTGTAGCCGATGATGATGCGTTTTTAATGCCCCGCTTAGCACCGGCGCTCAGTTCAGATGTGGTATTAGCCATGACGTATATCGAAGGTAAACCAATAGAAGACTTACAGACCGCCCCGCAAGTCCTAAAAGACAAAGTCATTACTGATTTAATGCGTTTGTTGTTTAAAGAACTATTTGAATTTAACTTAGTGCAAACCGACCCTAATTTTGCCAATTACCTGTTCAACCATGATGAACAAAAGATTGTATTATTGGATTTTGGCGCAACTCGAGAGTTTTCAGCTGGCTTTGCCCAAGCTTACCGCCGCCTGATGCAGGCAGCTATTGCAAAGGATAAGCCCACTATTCAACAGGCCGCTATTGAGATTGGGTTAATGGGCTCTCATGTGCCCGACCATATCAAGCAAATCATAACTGACATTGCTTATATTGCCTGTGAACCTTTATATGCTCAGCAGCCTTACGATTTTGCTAACAGCGGTTTATCTGCGCGTTTGCAAAAACAAGGCATGCAAATAGGATTAGACAAAGATTATATCCACACGCCGCCCTCGGATGCGATATTTTTGCATAGAAAATTAGGTGGCTTATTTTTGCTGGCCATAAAACTCAAAGCCAAAGTTGATATGGCAGCGCTGTTTAAGCCCTACCAATGATGGGTGAACGTACTGCTTGCTATCCACTATCATGGAAGTCATTAATTTGTAAGGAGAAGCTTGCAAGGTCTCATTAAACTTCTATGTTTACACTCTCGCACCTGCACTTTTGTTCGGTCGCAAAAGACAAAGTGATTTTTTTTGCATCCAGTTTGGCTTTTCGATCGTTTATCAAGGTAAGGTACCCACTATATTGCAATATAACTAGGTAATAACCATGGAACATGAAGAGCATCTTCGTTTGCTAGGCAAAATAGCAGCTGGTGATCAGCAGGCTTTCGCTCAGTTGTATGAAGCCACTAGTCCACAGCTGTACGCAATTTGCTTAAAAATGCTTAGGCGTAAAGAGTGGGCAGAGGACGCTGTGCAAGATGCCTATGTAAAAATTTGGCATAACGCCGGTGAATACCGCACGGGTTTAGGCACCGTATTAACGTGGATGGTGAGTATTGCTCGGTATCGGGCCTTAGATTTATTGCGTTTTTATAAAGTGCGTAATGAGCAAGATATTGATGAATCGATTATGTTGAATGACGATGACTTGCTTGATTTATCTGAACATGACAAAAAACAACTGAATTTTTGTTTAGACGAGTTGGAAGAAACGCAAAAACAAGCGATTCATTTAGCTTTTTATTGTGGTTTAAGTCATCAAGAAGTGACTACCCACATCGATGCACCATTGGGCTCTACCAAAAGTATGATCAGGCGGGGTTTACAGTTATTAAAGAGGTGTTTAGGAATATGAATTATTTAATCCAACCAAGGCGAGATGCATTAGCAGCAGAGTATGTATTGGGCACCTTAAGAGGTGCAGCTCGCTTACGTTTTCAACGCTTGATCTTGCAATACCCAGCTATCCGTTCATCGGTTGAACAATGGGAACAGCACATCAACGCATTGGGCGGGCAAATTCAACCAGTTGCTCCGGATCCCGCCGTATGGGAAAAGATTAAACAACGGCTCGCCTTTGCCAATGCTCAAGTGCCTGAGTCAAATGTAGTGGCCTTCCCCAGTAAAGTAGTATCACGCTGGAAAGCCTTGTCATTGCTAGCGAGCGCTGCAGCTGTTGTGCTAGCGGTATTGTTAGTGCAACTACAACCTATTGAACCTGAGCCTGCGCAACAATTTACGGTGATGCAAAATGAGGCTAAAGAATCTTTGTGGTTAATTGAAATAACCACCAAAACCATTGAGGCCTATGCAACTAAAAATGTCAGTCAGCGCCAACAAAATGATTACCAATTATGGATGATTGCCGAAGACGGTAGACCACCTATTTCTCTGGGTCTTTTACCACAATCTGGCTTAGTGTCTTTGTCAAAACACCCGCAGTTTGATCAGTTAGATATTGCGGCATTGGCAGTCAGTTTAGAGCCCTTAGGTGGCTCGCCAAACGGCTCTCCAACTGAAGTGCTGTATGTCGCCGAGCTTGCTTTACTGTAAGTACGAGCAGTTTACTTTTGCGCCCAAGTTCAAACTAGGGCGCAAAAATGGTTTTTAGTAAGCACCCGCACTGTAGATCAACTCGTAACTGTGGCTATAAATTTCTAATATATTGCCAAAAGGGTCTTCCATATAAATCATACGGTAGGGCTTTTCTCCTGGATAATAGTAACGCGGTGCAGCCATACGTTTTTTGCCGCCTGCAGCCACTATTTTTTCTGCTAGGTCTTCAACGTTCGGATCTTGCACACAAAAATGAAAGATACCGGTTTTCCAGTATTCAAAATTATTGTCAGGCGCCTGCTGATGGGGGAATTGAAATAATTCAACACCAATTCGATCACCGGTAGATAAATGCGCAATGCGAAATTTACCCCATCCAGCGCCAAATACATCGGTGCACATCTCACCTATCGCACTTTGATCTTCGATAACATCGCTGGGTGGCATGATTTGATACCAACCCAGTACGTCGGTGTAAAATTTCACGGCTTGTTCTAAATCTGGTACGGAAATACCAATATGAGAAAAACTGCGGGGATAAGTAGTATTCATAAGTGTCCTTTAAAGATGGATAGCCTTTAGCTTACCTAGCAGATATCATTATGTGAAATTATCAATTTTTATTATTTTGAGTATATTTACTAATGATTAATCCCATTTGGTTACGCACCTTTTCTACGTTGGTTGCAGAAGGGCATTTCACGCGAACTGCTGAGCGGCTTCATATGACGCAATCGGGAGTAAGTCAGCATATCCACAAATTAGAGGAATTTTTTAATACCCCCTTATTAATTCGCGAAGGAAAACAATTTTATCTTAGCGATGCCGGCGAACGTTTGCATGGAGAGGCTAAGGCATTACTTTTTTCAATGGCAAAGATTGAGCAATTGGTGGCCGCAGATCCTGCATTTGAAGGTCTTGTTAGAATAAAATCACCGGGTAGTATTGGTTTAAAGTTGTATAAGCACTTATTAGCGCTGCAACAACAGCATCCTAAACTGGTGATTGATTATCGCTTTGCTCCTAACCGTGAAATAGAGCATTCACTTAGCACCAATACGATAGACTTGGGCTTTATGACGGCTTTACCCACCTCTGCTGAAGTGGTTTCGCAAGCCTTGACGAGCGAACCGCTGCTGTTGGTGACCCCTGCGGAAATAGAACAAGTCAGTTGGGCTGTTTTAGCAACATTAGGTTTTATTAATCATCCTGATGGCGCCCACCATGCCAATCAATTATTGAAAAATAATTTTGCTGAATTTAACCATATTGACGAAGTAAAACAGTCAGGCTTTTCTAATCAAATTAGTTTAATTCTAGAGCCTGTCAGTTTGGGGCTAGGTTTTACGGTATTGCCCGCTTATGCGGTTGATGCTTTTCATCAAGCGCATTTAATCAAGTCTTTTCGTTTACCTAAACCTGCAAGCGAAACAATTTATTTGTGCAGCCCTCGGCGTAAAGTTATGCCTGAGCGAGTCAAAACCGTAAAGAATGCAGCACTGAGATGTCTATAACTGAGGGCTTTTTCGTGCAGCAAAAAATAAATGAAAAATAAATGCATTTATTTGCATCTACTTGGTGAGGTGGATCGTTTGGCTTGATGACAAAACAAAACAATAGAGGAATATGTCATGAACAAGTCTTCATCAACACTCGTACTGAGTCTTTTAGCAAGCGCTATTATTGGCCAGTTTGCTCACGCATCTAGCCACAGAGAAGCGCCAAATATCACTCGTTTTCCCACCCTTGATTCAACTGATTTTTATGCATTCAACAGTTATGAGGAAGGTCGCGGGGATTACCTAACCATGATCGCAAACTACATCCCTTTGCAGGACGCCTACGGCGGTCCTAACTATTTTGCAATGGATCCGGCTGCAGTTTACAGCATCCACATTGATAACGACGGAGATGCCGTTGAAGATATGACTTTTCAATTGCGCTTCCAGTCGATGTTGGCAAACAATAATGGCGGCATTGCACTGACGGTTGGCCCTGAGGGAAATCAACGTACGGTCGGTGTGCCCTTGAAAAACATTGGTGGTGTTAGCGCCGCTGACCAAAGCGCAGCTAATTTTAGCGAGTCTTATTCCTTAACCTTGGTTAACGGCCCGCAATCTAGCGGTACGGCAACGGTTTTACAAAATGCCACGAGCGCAATGGATAGCTTTCAAAAACCATTAGATTTTATTGGAAACAAAACCTTTACTGATGCGGCCGGATACCAAGCTTATGCAGACAGTTTTGTCTATTCGTTCGCCCTACCCGGCTGTGACGCAATGGGTAAAGTGTTTGTAGGGCAACGTAAAGACCCCTTCGTTGTTAACCTAGGGAACACCTTTGATTTAGTCAATTATGTGCCAGTTGAAGGTGACAGTGCACCGGGTGCAGGTGATGGCGGCGGATTCCCGGGCGGTATTACACAATCAGCCACTAACGATGATCTTATTGATAAAAACGTTACCTCGATTGCCATCGAAATTCCAAAAGTGTGTGCAACCGGCATGGGCAACGGCACCATTGGAGCTTGGACGACGGCGAGCTTACCTCAGGCACGTATTCTCAACCCTGACGCAAGCTTCGCTTCAACAGAAGTTAATGGTGGCGCCTTAACTCAAGTATCCCGCCTCGGTAACCCGCTGGTGAATGAACTGGTTATCGGTTTAGCCGATAAAGATAAATTTTCTAGCTCGCAACCTAAGGATGACACTCAGTTTGCAGATTTTGTGACTCACCCTACCCTACCAGAGTTATTAAATATTCTGTTTAAAGACGCGGTGAATACAACATTGGGCGCCAGTATCGAAACCCTTGCTCCCACGAATTTTCCACGCACGGATTTGGTGACTGCGTTTTTAACAGGTTTTGAAGGAGTCAATCAGCTCTCAACAGTTACCCCGTCTGAGATGCTGCGTTTGAATACTGAAATTGCTGCAACCCCAGGTGCTATGCAATCTCCCTTTGGCGTAGCAGGTGACGATTTAGCTGGTTTCCCAAATGGACGCAGACCTGGCGATGATGTGGTCGATATTGCCCTACGAGTTGTTATGGGTCGCTTATGTTATCCCATCCCCGTTGGTGGTGTTGAAACTGACTTAGGATTATGTACACCTGATGATGCAAGTGTAGGCAATGTGTCCTTTACCGATGGCGCACCGGTGGATTCATCGATGATGATGAACACATTTCCTTACTTAGCCACCCCTAAATCTGGCTCAGAATAAGGAGTAAATGATGAAAGCAAATAACAGCAAAATCGCGTTAGCCTTGCTCTGCTCGATGGGATTGGCTGGGTGTAATTTTTCAGATGATGATTCACCCAAGCAAAATAAGCCACCCGTTGCAGTCGGCGCTGATTTGTTAACCCAAACAGATACGCCCATCATGGACAACTTAGCAGCCAGCGATCCCGAGAATGACGCCTTGTACTTTAGTCTTGCAACAGAGCCGATGTCAGGCACTGTAACAGTGATGAACAATGGCGCATTTACTTACACACCTGCTGCTAATTTTGTTGGCTCAGACAGTTTTGCATTTAGCGTATCAGATGGCATTAACGCTGCTGACCAAGCGACGGTGAATATCACAATTGAAACCTTGCAGCTGAGCTTTTCTGACTATAGTCGTGCAGCTTTCGCACAAGCATCGTCGGACTCACCTCTGCCGATAAACGGTAGAAGCTTTACGCAAGATGTGACTGACGCGGCGGCTTACGATGATTTAATCAACAACTAAGTTTCACCGATTAATCAGGATGATACGTACTTACTACTGCTGCCATGGATGGCTTTTTTACTGTTAATTTTACTACATTGGGAGATAGCGATATGCGCGGCCAAGAACGCAGCTTAATGGTGTTACTCATTTTGCTCCTTTTATTTATTACCTTAGGTGCGTTAGCGAGTCCTGTTAAACCAACAGATAGAAACGCGATTGTTGCTCGCTGGGATGCTGACTCTGCCAATAAAGAAACCACGCTTCCATTGCAGCAGCGTTTAGAAAAAGCGGCATGGCATATCGAGCAAGGCCAATATGCTGGACAAGCCAATAAACATTACGGACGCGCCAGAGCCTTGTTATCGCCTTTGCTTACCTCACAACCATTCCAAAATGATGTGATAAAAAACCCGTTTACACACAGCTACCTACTGTATTTATGGGCGCGAGTATTACAACATCAACACCAATTTAGCCAAGCGATTGAGCACCTCGAACACAGCATCACATTAAATCCAAATAACAGCGCCGCTATTTTACTCAAAGCGAATGTTTTGCTCACTCAAGGACAATTTGCTCAAAGTAAACAAACCTGCGCGCAATTGGTAGGTAAAGCTGACCTACTCTTAACCTCAGCCTGTGTTTTAGAGGTGGGGGCCAATCAAGATCAGTTGGCCACCAGCTATGCACGGCTAACGCAGTTGTTAAAGCCAAAAACCTTACACAGTAATCAACAAGCACAAGACTGGTTGCTTCAGCTCGTTGCTGAAATGGCCCTTAAATTAAATAAGGCAAGTGAAGCGCAAAGCTGGTTAGCGAAAGGCTTAAACCACCAGCAAGATTTAGCGCAAAAGCCTCTTAGTTTTATTGTGCTGTGGGCCGATATTCAACTTAGCTTGGGTCATGAACAAAGGGTATTACAGCAACTTGCCAGCATTGTTGAACACGCGGGATTTAAGGATGACGCCTTATTAACCCGGCTCAGTTTAGCCGAAAAACCAACTGGCCAACTTGACTGGCAAAATTTGTTAGCCGAGCGCATGGCGCTGAGATTAGCGAGACAAGATACTTTTCATAGCGCTGACATTGCGCGTTTTTATCTAGATATTGCGCCAGACCCCGAGCAGGCACTGTATTGGGCCGAAGTAAATTGGCAACAAGCAAAACTGTTTGACGACAAACATCTTTTGCACAGAGCACTATTAATGCAAAATAACGCTGACTAGCTCTGAATAATCACTGCTATCGCATCAGCACTGACATTTAATCCTAACCTGTTTTGGAATATCCACCATGAAGTACTTGTTCGAACGTTGCTATGCTGGCCTAATTTGCTTGTGTTTGATGCTGTATTGGCCCGTCGCGAACGCTCATCAAATGAGTACCGCGTATTTGCAACTGTCGCAAAGTCCCTTGCACGTATCGCCTTTTGAAACTTCGGCTGAAGTGAGTGCTACAACGCCCCGTTTGTATGGTGAGCTGCAATTAAGATGGTTTGACTTAGAGTTAGTCATTGGCTTAGATGCAAATACGGATGGTGAGTTGTCGTGGGCTGAAGTAGATGCTCGTTCAACTGAAATCAAAGGCTTTGTAAAACAACATTTAGCTATTTTAAGCGCGGGCAATAATTGTGATTTACTGTTAGAAAATGACATTCAGACCGACATGCATTTTGATGAAGGTTATCTGGTATTATACTTTAGCAGCAATTGTGGCTTGAGCGTTGAAGATAGCCAAGTTGCAGCACTGACGGTGCAATACTCGGCTATTTTTACCCAAGACGCTGATCACAAGTTGTTAATCAACGCGGACCTCTTTCAACGCAAATACTCCGGTGTCATCGATGCGCAAAATCAGCGCTATTTAATTGAGCCAGAAAGTAATCCGCTTGTGAGTATCATTTCGACTTACATCTATCAAGGCGTCTTACATATTTTTAAGGGCACCGATCACATCCTGTTTTTATGCGCCCTATTACTCACTTGTGTATTACAACGTGTTAACCGTCAGTGGCAAGCCAAGCCGCAAGTAAAGCAAGTTTTAAAAGATACCGCATGGATTATTACGGCGTTTACCGTTGCCCATTCGCTAACGCTTACGGCCACTGCCATGGACATTATTGTGCCGAGTAGCCGCTGGGTTGAATTTGGTATTGCCTTGTCGGTCATGTTAACCGCTCTCAATAATATTTGGCCTGTGGTTTTACGTCTTGGCTGGATCACCTTTGCTTTTGGCCTGTTACACGGTATGGGCTTTGCCGGCGTATTAGGTGAGTTAGGGATAGATAAAGACCAAAAACTGCTGTCGGTTATCGCCTTCAATTTGGGGGTTGAACTAGGCCAATTACTGATTTTGGCTGCGCTACTACCGATTTTACTATATGTCGGCAAACGTCATTGGTATCAAAAATATGGACTGCAAGCCAGTTCAGCGATTATTGCTTTAATCGCCTTACAGTGGTGTATAACACGGTTTTAAATTGACTAGTTTTAGGCTGTAGTATTCTAGCCCCCCTTACTTAAAACCAGTTATGATAGTAAAACCGTCTAGTAGTTTAAGGAAATTGTATGTTAATTCAGTTAACGCCGCTTCAAGCCCGAATTATTGGTGTATTACTTGAAAAAGAAAGCACCACGCCAGACCAATATCCCTTGTCGTTAAATGCGTTAACGTTGGGTTGTAATCAAAAAAGCAATCGTGAGCCGGTGATGAACCTATCTGAACAAGATGTTCAACAAGGTTTAGATGAACTCAATGATAAAAAATGTATCTTTACTATCACCACCAGTGGTAGCCGCGTGGCTAAATACAAACACCGTTTTTGTAATACCGAGTTTAGTTCTTTGCAATTTACTGAACAGCAACGCGCGCTTATCTGCGTGTTACTGCTTAGGGGGCCTCAAACGCCCGGAGAATTGCGCACTCGCACGCAGCGTTTAGCTGATTTCACCAATGTGGATGCGGTTGAGCATTGTTTGGTTAGCTTGCAAGAGCTCAATGGGGAGCAGCTAGTGGCTAAACTGGAGAGGGAGCCGGGCAAACGGGAGTCACGTTATGCGCACCTGTTTTGCGGGGATGAGGGCGTGCAACTACAAATTTCAGATTCACCTAATGACAAACCCTTTCCTCCAAGCCGAGATGCGGAATTATCAACCAGAGTAGCTGAACTTGAAAATGAAGTAAGTGAAATGAAAAATGAGTTGCGTGAACTACGAGAACTGATCGAATTATTAAGCAACTAGTAAATTTGCGCAGGTACTACAGTGATTGCATTATCCACTGTTTTAGCTGCGCCTCGCTTAACGCGCCAGAAATACGATTCACCTCTTTACCCTGTTTAAACATAATCAACGTAGGAATGCTACGAATACCCGCTGTCGCTGAGACCTGCTGTGCAACTTCGGTATTCACTTTCGCAAACAAGAGACCAGGAGATTGGGCAGCCACTTGACTAAACACAGGTGCCATCACTTTACACGGACCACACCAACTCGCCCAAAAATCGACGACCACGGGCAAGTCATTGCGCTCTATGTATTTGTAAAAGTGAACATCATTTAGCTCTACTGGCTGAGCAGCGTAGACCAAAGAGCGGCACTTTCCGCATTTAGCGTCTGTGTAGGTTTTATCTTGTGGGATGCGATTTATAGCAAAACAATGACAACAAACTAGGTGCATAGCTATACATTTTCTCTTCAATATTTAAAATCAATAGCACATACTATGTGCCGATGAAAAACCATTACCACGTATTATAAAACAATACGGTACAATTAGTTTAACCACATTACCGGCTTAACTACTTAAATAGGGATCTTTATGTTATTTGAAAGTGAAATAATAGAACGAAACCACGTTCAGATTATCGGGCAGGGGGAGCAAACCCTAGTGTTGGCCCATGGATTTGGTTGCGACCAAAACATGTGGCGTTACTTAGTGCCCTTTCTCACTCAAGAATATAAGATCGTGTTGTTTGACTACGTTGGTTCTGGCAATTCATTAAAATCAGCTTACAACGCGTCAAAATACAGCCTGTTAGAAGGTTTTGCCCAAGATATTATCGATATTTGTGAAACCTTAGCGCTGCAAAATATTACCCTAGTTGGCCATTCAGTCAGCAGTATTATCTCCTCTATCGCTGCGGTACAAAGGCCCGAGCTTTTTACTAATATCGTGATGATTTGTCCCTCTCCTTGTTTTTTAAATGATCCACCTGATTATTTTGGCGGATTTGAAAAAGAGGATTTACAAGAGTTAATGAATTTAATGGACCAAAACTACCTTGGCTGGGCGAATTATTTAGCGCCCCTGGTGATGGGTACAAATAATTCTGAGGTGTTGACCCAAGAACTCGCCGATAGCTTTTGTTCTACTGATCCCGTTATTGCCAAAAACTTTGCCAATGCCACCTTTTTCTCTGATTATCGGTCTCTATTACCTAAAATAAGCCTGCCAGTTTTATTACTACAAAGTCAGCAAGATACCCTAGCAAGTTTAGCCGTAGGTGAGTACATGCAAGAAAACATCGCCGATTGCCAGAAAGTCGTTGTTGAGGCGCATGGCCACTGCTTGCACATGACCCACCCCGCTATTGTGGCACAGCACATTGAGCATTATCTGCGAAACAATCACCTTGACTGACTTTGACTATAACCGTTTCCCTGCGGGTCTGTTGATCACAGATAAAAATAAACACATTGTTTTTGCTAATGATTATTTTTCTGATGAGCTTGATTGGCAGGACGGTAGCTTAATCGGTAAAAAACTCGAAACCTTACTCACCAAGTCTTCAATGATTTTTTACGAAAGTTATGTTGTACCGCTATTGGTGGTTGAGAAACGCTTTCAAGAAATTCAATTGAGTGTGCTGACCGCAAGCGGTGAGAGAGTACCGGTTCTGGTTAATACCCGAGTTATTCAGCAACAAAGTGGATTCGTTTACTGGAGTTTTTTTTCTGCCTCGAATCGCATTACACTATATCAAGAGCTTATTGAAACCAGAAAAGATCTCTACGCACAAACAGAAACGCTGAAAAAATTAGCGATTACTGATGAGCTTACAGGGCTGTTTAATCGACGAGAGTTACAAACCCGAGCAAACCACAATATTGCTCGCAGCAAACGCTTTGTATCCCCCTTGGCCTTGCTCATTATTGATGTCGATCACTTTAAAAAAGTAAACGATAAATTAGGTCACGATAAAGGCGACTTAGTCTTAGTTGAGTTATCAAAAACCTTAACATCTCTATCGCGCGAATTAGACACCGTCGCCCGTTTTGGCGGTGAGGAATTTGCTATTTTGGCTCCAGACACCAGCACTGAGCAAGCCTTTATTTTTTCTCAGCGAATTCACGAAATAATCAGTACTAAAGTGATGGCTGAGCAGGTTATTACGGTAAGCATTGGGATCGCGACCTTGGATGATACCCAAAACAAAACCTTTCACGAACTTTTCGTCGCCGCAGACACCGCCTTATACCAAGCAAAAAACGCTGGTCGAAACCAGTCAGTAATTTACACGAAAAACATCAATTAGATATCAGTGCTAATAGTAAAGCCCTGCTAGTTTGCCAACATAGCAGCGAGCTTATGCAAGGTGTTTAAGTTCCTCGCTGTGGTACTTACCCCTAAACATTTGTCTATTTTTGCCACCAATTTTGAGCGCCCAATACCTTGGGGAGCAAACAAATACAGTCCGTACGAAGTCAGTTCATAGGCCTCAGTGGGTGATTTAAGCCCCGCCAACTTGCTTAAGTCAGCGCTTGTCAATGCTTCATCGACAAAGAAAAAATGCACTTGTTTGGCTTCTGTCATTAGGCTGGAATAAGGGTTACTGGCGACGATTTGGCTAAAGTCTTTTGCCAAAAACACCATCACCTTTGCATAAAAACCGCAGTGCTGTTGAATGAGAGCTGACAAATCAGCGGCAAGCTTGTCTCCCTCCGTAGCAATATGTTTAAAAATCACATTGCCACTTTGAATGTAGGTTTTTACGTCTTGGTAGCCTGCCTCCGTCATAATGTGACATAAGGTTTTCATCGCCACTAGATTGTTGCCGCCAACATTAATACCACGTAACAAAGCCACCCACGTTTGCATCTTAATGTGCCCGTAAGTAACGTAAAGCTGCTTGCAGCATTTGCGGGTGTAACGGATTGGCCTTAGGAACAGAGCAAGCATCGCTTGGTTCAACGCCATTCATATCGTAATGCATATCAATGAGTTGCTGTTCACTGATAACAAGGTCGGCATGACACACATTTTCAGTTTGCGGAATGTCGAAAAATTGATTATCACCTTGATTGTACGCCATCAGATCAGTGACCCCTCGAATTAAAGTGGTGGCGTCAGCTTGCGAGTGAGCAACAAAAAGCGGCAGGTTGAGAGGATGTTTGGCTTCTATTAGCTCACGCACTGACATGATGACATCCACTAACTGAAACGCAGCGAAGGTAGAGACCGAGGGATATTTAACAGGATTGCGCCCTTGGCTTAGGTAATCACCGTCTAATTTTTTAGCAATCCACCTCATGCCCCACACATCAGCCAAGATTTCGGCCTTTGATTCTAATCGCAACGCGCCACTAAATAGCATTAATCCCTGCAATTTTTCTGGATGTAGCAGAGTATATTCAGTCGCGAGGGCTCCACCTGTAGAAAAACCACCAATAAAGGTGTTTTCAGCTAAGCCATCAGCAAGGGCAATCACGTCGGCGACATGTTTACGCCAGCGATTGGCTAATTCTGGATCTTCCATGATTTTATCTGCATCAAGTAAACCATGACCAGGGAGTAAGGCAACGACTACGTTATACCCCTCACCGTAGAATGCTTCTGCCACAGAGCGTAAAAAAAACGGTGAATCGCTCAAACCGTGAAATAAAACAATGACTTTTCCAGTGGGCTTGCCATGATGCAATATATACGGCGCATTGCCATC
>NZ_JANQVQ010000144.1 GCF_030730205.1 Paraglaciecola sp. | reverse complement strand
AAACCGGACCCAAAACCGCCGTGTAGAGATTCATATAGAACCGGTTGTTGAATAAACCCATGCTGCATACACCACCGTCTTGAACGGTGGTGTTTAATTTATTAATAAAGACCATTTAATATTTAGCAATATCAAAGCCCTGATCTACGTGTTTGCACTGGACTGCCTGAAGCGAGCGCTCTGCATTTGATTCAAATTACACAAAAACTCTCACATTCATTCTACCGAGCCTAATAATGCAGAGGCCTTAAGTTTCTCTGTCAGCTATTTAGTAGGTTGCTGGCACTCCAAAAAAACACAATAATGCCAACAAAATTAAACATTTTTTACAAAACGCAAACTCTTAGCTAAGCTACTGCCTGAGCTAATCTCCGATAAGCTCATTTTACTGCTTGTTGCCTGACTAAGAGGAGTAATCAGGCATGCCGTCAGCAGTTATTCAGACAATAACAATAAGGAATACTGCATGCGCAACCATTATTCACTGATATCGCTAAGTGTGCTCAGTGCACTGGCTTTGACAACAACCAATACCCTTGCCCAGGACAATACCGCTGATAAGGGTGTTGAACGTATAGAGGTTACTGGAAGCCGGATTAAACAGACTGATCTTGAAGGCCGCAGCCCGGTACAAATTCTGGATCGAGATGCTATAGACCGTTCTGGTTTATCATCCATCGGTGACATTATACAAAACATTACTGCTTCAGGTTCCGCGCTTAATACTAAGTTTAACTCCAGCGGTAACTTTGGCTTTCCACCAGATGGCGGCGGTGTTGGCGCAGGAGCAACCACTGTCGACTTACGCCATCTTGGCGCAAAGCGTGTATTGGTATTGGTTGACGGTATCCGTTGGGTAAATGAAAGTTCTGCCTCTGGCGTAGGCGGCGTAGTGGACTTAAATACTATACCACTGGCAATTGTTGAGCGGATAGAGGTGCTTGAAGACGGCGCATCATCAATCTACGGCTCTGATGCAATCGCTGGCGTCGTCAATATTATTACCCGGCGCTCATCGACCGGCGCCACCATCAGCAGCAGCTTTGGTCAATATAGCAAGGGCGACGGTGATACCAGCACCTTTGAACTGAGTTTTGGTGGTGAAAGTGATAAACACAGCTACTTTATCGCGGCCAGTTATAACGAGCAGAAGTCGGTATTTGCCAATACCAGAGCTCAGTCTAGCCTGCCGGTACCCGGCACGGGTTTAGCCTTTGGCAGCTCTGCTATTCCGGGTGGGCGCTTTATCATAACCGATCCCAATACTGGTTTTACCCAGGATCTGGTACCCAATGCAGGTGTATCCAGCCCGGATTATGATGCGGCACTGGGTGAAAGTTGTGACCGAACTGACGATTTTCATTGTTTTACCAATGATGACCGCTTTAACTACGCAAGCTATAACCTGCTACAAACGCCGAATAAACGCATTTCGTTATATACCCAACAACGTTATCAATTCACTCAGGATACCAGCTGGTATATACGGGCACTTTATAATCAACGTAATAGTGTGAACCAGGCGGCACCGGAGCCGATGTTTATCGGCACAGCCGTACCAAGTAACTTTTGGTTAGATAATCTGACTATAGCCGCTGACAACCCTTACAACCCTTTTGGTTTCGATTTGGTAGCGTCAGGTGCTAACCCTAATTTAATTTTGGCAGGACGTCGGCCGGTAGAAGGCGGTGCACGTCGTTTTGAACAAAATGTTGATACCTTTTACGTCGGTAGTGGCATCGAGGGCCAGTTGGAATTATCAGACCGACTGTTCTATTGGGATGTAAATGCGGCTTACAGCACCAACCGGGCGACGCAGAACAATTTTGGCAGCTATAACGCCCGACGCATTGCCACAGCACTGGGCCCCTTGGCTAACTGCGATGCTGATCCGGCCTGTGTACCATTAAACATCTTTGGTGCTGGCAGTATTACACCAGAAATGTTCGGCTATATTCAGCCAGTAGTGCAGGATTCAAGCGAAAACAAACTGAGTCTGTATTCGGCTAACATCACCGGCGATATTGTTGAACTACCGGCTGGGGCCCTGAGTTTTGCCTCAGGTTGGGAATACCGGAAATATACCGGCCAATATCGGCCAGACGGTTTAACCGTAGCAGGTGATTATAACGGCGTGGTTTCCCTGCCAACGGCCGGCTCACTGAATGTGAACGAACTGTTTGTAGAGTTCAATGTGCCGTTGTTGGCAGATCTACCTCTAGCTAAACAATTGGATTTAAGCCTGGCCAGTCGTTACTCTGATTACTCCACCTTTGGCAGTGAAACTACCAGTAAAATTGGTTTCCGCTATCTGATGCAAGATGAACTGTTGTTCCGCGGCAGTTGGTCAGAAGGCTTCCGAGCGCCAAATATTGGCGAATTATTTGGCTCGGCCAGTGGTTTTGATGCAGTGTTGTCTGATCCCTGTTCACAACCTACGGCAGACCTAATAGCAAATTGTGCCACACTTGGCGTGCCAGCAAATTATCAGCAACCTAATCCGCAAATCAGCGTTGTTACAGGTGGTAATCGTGATTTGGCGCCGGAAACATCTACTAGCTACAACCTAGGTGTGGTGTTTAGCCCGGAATTTGCCGTAGCTAAAGCATGGTCTGAGCGGATGGATATCAGTGTTAGCTGGTATCAACATGAACTGGAAGGTGCTATACAGGCGTTAGATGCCCAGACACAGCTTAATCTGTGTGTGCAAACGCTTTCTGATACCTTCTGCGATGGTATAGGCCGTAATCAGCTTGGCGCTATCGACCAATTTAGCAACGTACTGACTAATATCGGTAGTATAGAGACCTCTGGTTTCGACTTTGATGTTGGCTTGCTATTACCGCAAACTGAATTCGGTCAGTTTGACATTAAGTTTCGAGCAAGTCTGGTAGACGATTACACTGTGCTGGATGCCAATGGCCAGCAACAGCCCAAAACTGTCGGCATAGAAGTTAATGATTCTGCAATTCCCGAGTGGAGTGGCAATCTGGCTTTAAACTGGAAACGTGACGCCTGGCAAGCAAGCTGGACCATGCGTTATACCAGTGATTTGGAGGAAAGTTGTGGTGATGCAGCTAGCTTCGCCATCTGCCGAAATGACCCAGAAGTAGGACGTAATCGACTAGGTAGCACCACTTACCATGATGCCCAGCTGAGCTGGAGCACCGATGCGGTGCTCTCTGGCATGCAACTAAGCTTTGGTGTGAACAATCTGTTTGGCAAAGAGCCGCCGGTATGTTTATCCTGTTCTCTTAATGGATATGACCCGTCGACGTATGATATGCCAGAAAGCCGCTACTGGTACCTAAGAGCTTCGTTCAGTATGTAATAACAAAAAACCCCGCAACTGCGGGGTTTTTTATATTCTAAGCTAATAAAATTTTTTAGTTCTTAGCG
>NZ_JANQVQ010000143.1 GCF_030730205.1 Paraglaciecola sp. | reverse complement strand
TAGATATGTGTCCTAACACGGCGCCAGGTACACAAGTTGATGCCAAAGGCTGTGATATTGACCAAGATAAAGATGGCGTGTTAAACAGTTTAGACCTATGTCCTAACACTCCTGCTGGCACAAAAGTCAACAGTAATGGTTGTGCAATCGGCGCAGATGCAGATGGCGACGGTGTTGCTGATGCCGATGACAAATGTGCAAATACACCAATAACAGATAAAGTAGATGCAGTAGGTTGTAGCGTCTTTATGGAAGAAGAAGTTAGCCAAGAATTGAAATTCACTTTTGCTAACAACAGTGCGGTGATTGTAAACCACGTAAGTGACTTACAAGCCTTTGCTGATTTCATGAATCGTTATCCAAACACTGACACTGTAATTGAGGGTCATGCTTCAGCTCCAGGTGAAGCGGCTTATAACTTACAATTGTCTCAGAAGCGTGCGGATGCAGTAAGAAAGTTACTGATCACTAAATATGGTATCGATGCTTCACGTATCACTGCTGTAGGTTTTGGTGAAACGCAATTATTAGATACTGCTAATACACCAGCAGCTAATGCTAAAAACCGTCGCATTACTGCAAAGGTGTCAGCTAGCAAACGCGTTAAAGTAGAAAAATAGTCTTTCAATAGTAGACGAACAACAAAAAGGAGATGCATTGCATCTCCTTTTTTTATGCTTAAATTCGAGTTTTATCAGCCTTACGAAGAGAGTTACCCAGTAAAAAAGTCACCCCGCTTGTAAATTTTACAAGCGCTTACTTCTAACCTTTTTCAAGGTTTAATAATCATCGGCAACAGCCGGTCCTGCGTAATTATCAAAGCGCGAAAATTGACCTTGGAAAGTCAATCTACTGGTACCAATGGGACCATTACGCTGTTTACCAATAATGATTTCCGCAACACCTTTATCAGTACTTTCCTCGTGGTACACCTCATCACGATAAATAAACATGATTAAATCCGCGTCTTGCTCTATTGAACCAGATTCACGCAAATCTGAATTAATCGGTCTTTTATCGGCTCGTTGCTCTAGTCCACGGTTTAACTGAGATAAAGCGACAACTGGCACTTCAAGCTCTTTTGCTAGGGCCTTGAGTGAACGAGAAATTTCGGCAATTTCCAAGGTACGATTATCACTTAAACTGGGAACCCGCATGAGTTGCAAATAGTCAATCATGATAAGACTGATACCGCCACGATCTCGAGCAAGTTTACGAGCACGTGTGCGCACATCCATGGGTGTTAAGCCTGATGAATCGTCGATAAATAAATTATCTTTATCTTTGAGCATCGCCATCGTGTTAGAAATACGCGCCCAATCTTCATCGTTAAGCTGAGCGGTACGAATTTTCGTTTGGTCTACTCGACTTAATGAAGCCAACATCCTCATCATGATTTGTTCAGAAGGCATCTCTAAACTAAAGACCAATACAGGTTTCGTTTCGAGTAACATCGCGTTTTCGCATAAATTCATGGCAAAGGTGGTTTTACCCATTGAAGGACGCGCTGCTACAATGATCAAATCAGAAGGCTGTAAACCACTGGTTTTTTTATCTAAATCCGTATAACCAGTAGAAACACCAGTCACTTCTTTATTACTTTTTACCAGTATTTCTAAACGATCGATGGTCTTACCCAGCACAGATTCTACGTTTTTTGGGCCTTCATCTTTGCCCGTACGTTTTTCAGCAATTTCGAATACTTTACTTTCTGCCATATCCAGAATTTCGCCGCTATTGCGGCCTTCCGGATTATATCCCGCTTCAGCAATTTCATGTGCTACACCAATCAATTCTCGGGTTACTGCGCGTTCTTTTATAATTTGTGCATAGGCTGTAACATTTGCAGCACTTGGCGTATTACGCGCAAGTTCACCTAAATAAGCAAAGCCACCAGCGTCTTCTAATTCATTACGCTCTTCTAAATCTTCAGAAACAGTAATTAAATCAATTGGCTGACTTTTGCTTAACAAACGTAAAATTGCGCGAAAGATGATTTGATGAGAACGATTATAAAAATCTTCATCGTTGACTAATTCAGCTACTTTGTCCCACGCATCAGGAGCGATTAACATACTACCGAGTACAGACTGCTCAGCCTCTATAGAATGGGGGGGTATTTTTAAGCGCTCAACTTTTGGATCGGCATTTTTTTTCGATGTATCTTTCACGAATTTGCAGGTCATTAGGTGAATAATGGCCGATAAGTATGCGTCAAAATCACCGACATAGGAAGTTAAGTATTAAGGCAGGCAATGCACAAAATGCTTCTTTTAACTTGCCTCAATCACAATTTTTCATATATAAAACAATCGCTTGAAAACCGCTTTTGGCTCATTATTTTATAGCGATTTTTTTACATGGTAGTAGGCTGTGCTGATGTTTTAAGTCCTCGGAAACCCAACTCAATACATGTCTCCTTTTAATTCATTGCTAAGCGAAATAAAGCGTTGCCAAGTGTGTAGTCCATTTTTAGCCCTTGGCGCAAAGCCCATTTTACAGATACACCCGAAAGCTAAGATATTACTGGCGGGGCAAGCACCTGGAAAACAGGCTCATCTGTCGGGTATACCTTTTAATGATCCCAGTGGAGAGCGTCTGCGGAGCTGGTTAGGTGTCGAGCATAAAGAGTTTTATGATGCAACTCAGATAGCGATCCTACCAATGGGGCTATGTTATCCCGGTAAGGGCCGCAGTGGCGACTTACCCCCAAGACCAGAATGCGCTGTTACATGGCATGAGCGAATTTTGACGGCCCTACCCAAGATAGAATTGATCCTAGTAATCGGAAAATATGCACAGTCTTATTACCTAAACAAACCGTCTGCCTCAGTAAGCCAATTAGCGCAGAGCTGGTTAAAAAATCCCAGCCAGATAATTCCCTTACCGCATCCAAGCCCACGCAATAATATTTGGCTCAAACGCAATACTTGGTTTGAAAAGGAGATGGTGCCGATGATTCAAAAGCAGGTAAAAAAACTATCTAAATCCGACTAGCTCATGACTATACTAAGCTAAATGTCTTGCAATAGCGTCAATAAATCGTGGGCCATAGCGCTCTAGTTTGGTTTGACCTACTCCTGAAACCGCTAAAAATTCACGACTTGATTGCGGGCATTTTACTGCCATATCAGCCAAGCTTGCATCACTGAATACCACAAAGGGCGGAACATCATCTTGTTCGGCAATGTTTTTGCGTAAATGTTTGAGCTTGGCAAACAGTGCTCGATCGTAGTCTTGCTCAATGGCGCGCTTATTATTGCTTAAATCTATTGTCAAACGCGGCACAGCCAATTCTACATGCTGATTTTGACGCAAAACGGGGCGAGCTGCTTCAGTTAACTTAAGCACCGAATGTTGGGTGATATCCACCCGAAGAAAGCCCCTATGGATAAGTTGATTGATAATGTTGTGCCAATAAGCATCACTTTGCTCCTTTCCTATGGCAAAGGTACTCAGTTTGTCGTGCTGCAATTCAATAATGCGTTTTAATTGTTTCCCTCGTAACACATCAATTAAGTATTGACTGGCGACCTGTTGGGATAAACGATAGACACAAGACAACACCTTTTGCGCATCAATAGTGCCGTCAAACGCCTTAGGGGGATCCAAACAAATATCACAGTTTTGACATTGGCCGGCGGAATATTCAGCAAAATAATTCAGTAATATTTGTCGCCTACAAGTTTGCGCTTCACCAAAGGCTTCCATCGCGGCAAATTTTTGTAATTCGACTTCATTACGCGCTTCGTTCTCACCACTAGCGATCCACTGCCTAATACGTGCTGCATCTTTCTCATCGTATAATAATAAGGCTTCAGAAGGCATGCCGTCACGCCCAGCGCGACCAATTTCTTGATAGTAGGACTCAATACTACGAGGCAAATCAAAGTGCACAACAAACCGTACGTTTGACTTATCAATGCCCATGCCAAAGGCGACTGTCGCGACGATAATATCAATTTTGTCTTGAATAAAATCACGCTGAATGAGATCTCGAACGCCGCCTTCTAAACCCGCATGATAACCCGCGCAATTTACCCCTTGCTTCGCTAGGGCTAAGGTCAAATCATCTACTTTCTTACGGCTATTACAATAAATAATGCCGCTACCGTCTTGCTGTTTTACAAACTGTATCACTTGCTCTGTTGCTTTGTATTTAGTCACTTGGTTGTAACGGATATTTGGCCGATCAAAACTGCCCTTAAACACAAAGGGCTGCTCTAGGTTAAGCTGTTGAACGATATCGGCGCGGGTGGCTAAATCGGCGGTTGCGGTCAAACCGAGTATTGGAACATGAGGAAACTGCTGTTTTATTTGCCCTAATAGACGGTAATCTTTACGAAAATCGTGGCCCCAATGCGATACACAGTGGGCTTCATCTACCGCAAATAAACTGATAGTTAAGTTATGCAAACGTTCGATAAAGTCGAGTTTCATTAAACGCTCTGGAGCCACATATACTAATTTATAACGACCATCTTGCATGCCACGAAAAACACTTAGCAACTGCTCAGAATTGAGATTAGAGTTGATGTACGCGGCTTCTACGCCATATGCATTTAATGCATCAACTTGATCTTTCATTAATGAAATTAACGGTGATACAACAATACTTAAACCCGGCAAAACAAGCGCTGGTATTTGGTAACAGAGCGATTTGCCGCCGCCAGTGGGCATTAAAACTAAGGTATCGCGTTGCGCTAACACCTGTTCAATGACTTCTGCTTGCCCAGCTCTAAACTCGGTATAACCAAAAATGTTATTGAGTAAGGTGGTGGCTTGTTGCATCAAAGAAATAGGGGCAGTCAAATATCAACTCATCGTCATAAATTCAGGCCCGCAAGTCTAAAGGTTTTTTAGCTGTGCTTCACGAGCTTAGTAATAAAAATGTGCACAAAGACTAAGAATAAAAGTCTATCGCGTCGTTTTCATTTACCTCTACATGACACGCAGAGACGATTCAAGGTACTATCGGCGCTGGAAGCGATAGAGCATCCCCATACTGAATACGGAAGGACATGATGGACGATTTAATTAGACAATTTGTATTGCTGTGGGCTGTCATTGATCCCATCGGCACTATTCCCGTTTTTATCGCTGTCACCATCGGTATGAGTGGCAAACTTGTGCGCCAAGTAGCCATTAAAGCGACGTTAGTTGCGGCTATCGTGCTGATATTTTTTGTATTGGTAGGTGAATATCTGTTAGATGCCATGCAAATTCCCCTATCCGCCTTTCAAATTGCGGGCGGCATAATTTTATTCCTTTTCGCATTAACCATGATTTTTGGTGAAAGCAAACCTGAAACTGAGTTACATCTAGTGGAGAGCAATATGCACAAATATGTATTTCCACTTGCGATCCCCTCTATTGCATCCCCCGGGGCGATGATGGCGGCGGTACTCCTCACAGACAATCATCGATTTTCTTGGGTTCATCAGGGCGTGACAACACTCATCATTTTAAGTGTTCTGCTCATTACTCTTATTTTTATGCTTCTGGCCAGCCGCATTCTCAATGTGATTGGCGAGGCCGGTGCGAGTGTAGTAAGTCGGGTAATGGGCATGATATTGGCGTCCATTGCCGTTAGTGCGGTGCTACATGGCATAAGCAGCTTCTTTAACTTGGCTGCTGGAACTTAACGATGAGTCAATTAATTCAGGACGTAGCAAATCACATTACGCATTTTTTTAATGAAAATATGCCCTTCAATCAACTGTTGGGCATGCAAGTTAGCCATTTAGATGACTTTCAAGCAGAGATAAAATTAAATTGGCACGATAATCTAATGGGCAATCCGGTTCACAAAATATTACATGGTGGAGTCACTGCTGCAGTGCTAGATACCGTCGGAAGTGTTGCTGCTCTCTTATATGGCGTAAAGAGCTTGCGTTCTGAAGCTGAGATCCAAACCTTCTACGCCCAACTTGCCAATGGTGGCACTTTGGACATGCGCGTTGATTATTTGCGTCCGGGAAAAGGTCAGCAGTTTATCGCTAGCGCTCAAGTGATACGGCGTGGAAACAAAGTTGCTGTATGTCGAATGGATTTGCACAATGAAGCCAACGTGCACATCGCCACCGGCACCGCTACCTATATTATTTAAGTGGTAGAGCCCCTACGCTGTATTGTCAGGCTGCCCTATACCTCATTCATCGCCAGTAATGAGAGCCCTCGATTAGCATCTTCCACCGCGCGTTTTTTCCAGTTTTGTTCAAGATGTTTGTGCGCTTGCTGATAATAATGTTGTGCGCGCTCAAAGCGTAATCTAGGGTCTCGTGCGACAGGTAGGATAGCAACCCCATTGATTTTCACCCCTAACTGAATCAATTCTGGGGGCAGTTTTTGAGTAGCTTGCTGGTGTTGTAGCGGCTCACTGATTGCAAATATAGAAGCCACTGAGCACAACACCAGTAATAGTGTGATTGATATCGCTTTCATCGTATTCTCCTCATTCCGTAAGGCTTAAAAGTAGCCCTGCTGTTTGGTAAAAATGAACAAAACTGTTTTTAACTCATTATCTTTCTGAATGTATGGTGTCATTAGTCAGCTCTACACTGTTAGTCCACCAAATGTAGCTAAGACTTAAGCCACACGTTTACACACTGGGTTGCGTAGGCTAAAGAACCAAACCAATTAAAACGATGAATAGACTTGCCCAGCATGAGTGAACCTGTATTGCCCCGTTGTTGGTTTATTTGAAAATCATGAGTTTTTTTCATACGTAAATTCTGGTTTAAATTGAGTGACTGCAGTCAATTAGCTAAATCAATGCCAAAAAATAACCCACTGTTTTTATTGGTAATTTTCTGCAAGCAAGCAGATTGATACGGTGTCTTAAGAATTATTTTCCGATGTACTTGTAAGAATTACCTTGAAACATGCCGATAAAAAGGCATTAGTTATTGCAGTTAATATTAATTATACGAATAAAATATTATTTTTCTTGCTACAAAGCCTACCCTGATATTGACCTACTCAGGTGAATAGCCCAGTATAATCGCTAAAAAATAGCAATGTGCAAATTGCAATACTAAAACAGGAACCCAAGATGGACATCTATTCAATCATTCCACCCATCGTCGCCATCGTGGTGGTCTTTTGGAAAAAGGAAGTCATCCTCGCCTTATTTCTAGCTATATTAAGTGCCGAGTTTATTAGCCTGTTTGCCAGCCCCGACACCTCTTTATGGCTAACGCCCATTAATACCATTGAGCAAATTGTGAGTATTGTCAGTGATCCCGGCAATGCCAGGGTGTTGTTATTTAGTTTATTAGTTGGCGCTCTTTTAGCCTTTATACGGGATTCCGGTGGTGTAGCGGCTACAGTGAATTTTTTAATCAACAAAGGCATCGGTAAAAGCAAAAGGCAAGTGGGTAGTTTGACCATGTTTACGGGTATTGCGGTATTCATTGAGTCAAATTTAAGTGTGCTTACAGCTGGAATTCTAGCCCGCGGTTTATTCGACAAATACAAAATGAGTCGGGCGCGTTTAGCGTATATTATTGATAGTACGAGCGCCCCGGTGTGTATTTTAATACTACTCAATGGCTGGGGAGCTTTAGTATTAGGCTTGTTAAGCAATTATGAACTCACTGAAACGCCAGTTAGCATTTTAGTAGGCACCATTCCCTTGAATTTTTACGCACTTATTACGCTATTTGTGGTGGCTTACACGATAGCCAAAGATAAAGTGCACGGTCCGATGAAAGAGGCCGAAAAACTGTGCGAAACCTCTAATCAGAGTTTAGAAAACACAGCTCCCACGAAAGCGCGTTTTATGCTACTGCCGCTAGGCGTCATGATATTTGGTATGATTGCATTTATGCTGTGGACGGGGCAAGGTAACTTAATTCAGGGTAGTGGCACTAAATCCGTACTGTATTCCACATTTTTAGCTTGTGTTGTCGCCTATTTATTATTGCTATGGCACAAACGTTTTACTCATCATGAAGTTGTGCAGTTAGGCTTCAAAGGAATTGGTGAACTTCTACCCGTTGTTACCATTGTCCTTTTATCACTTACCCTTGGTGCTAGCCTAAAAGAGTTAGGAACCGGTGTTTATGTCGCTGGACTCGTGGGGGATTACTTACCTTTAGTGTTGGTTGCCCCGATGCTATTTATTGCTGGCGGTATTATGTCTTTCACCACCGGCACGTCCTGGGGTACCTTTGCCATACTCGTACCCATTGGTGTGCCACTCATTCAAACCCTAGGATTGCCACCGTCATTAGTGATTGCAGCAATACTCGGTGGTGGAGTGTTTGGTGATCACTGTTCACCTATTTCTGATACAACGGCTATTTCATCTATTGCGGCAGGTTGCGACTTACTCACACACGTTAAAACACAAATGCCATACGCCTTATTTGCAGGTGCGTTGAGCATCGTTGCTTACACTGTTGCGAGTATTGTGATGATTGCATAAAACGATGGCAACACGGTCTTTAGTGCGATGGTGAAAGCTGAATTATTATTTCTTATATACAAGCAATTGAGAATAAACTATTCTAAAAACATTGATAAACCACAATAACAAGAGCGCTCAATGTTAGAACAATACTCAAGCTTAGATTGGTTAGTTTTTGCTACGTATGGCTTGGTATTATTAGGTTCTGGCTGGTTTTTTAATCGTAAATCAGCTAACAGCCAAGATTACTTTCTTGGTGGAAATTCCATGTCAGTATGGGTAGTAGCGATTTCTGTTCTTGCCACATCCCAATCTGCTGCCACATTCTTAGGCGGCCCCGATCAAGGCTATCGTGGCGACTTTTCATATCTTACTTCAAACATAGGCGCTTTTATTGCCGCGCTCTTTGTTGCTTATTTTCTCATCCCGCGCTTTTATCAATTTAAGGTGTTCACCGTTTACGAATTACTAGAAAAACGCTTTGGGACAAAAGCTAAACAATATTCAGGCATGATGTATTTATTTGGTCGTATATTTGCTAGCGGTGCCCGGTTATACATGGCGGCAATAGCTATTTCGATGATTTTGTTTGGTGATATTGCTGCAATGCATGTCATTATTGCAGTATTCATTATTGCTGGTTGCGGACTACTGTATACCGTTTATGGCGGCATTCGCTCGGTCATCTACAGTGACGTGCTGCAATGTGGCATTTATGTAGGAGCGGCAATAGCAGTTGTGTACTGCCTCTATGCTGCTATACCTGCAGATTTTAACACTATCCTACACGCCTTATCTGAGCCAAGCCCTGGGGCAGCCTCTAAACTTACCTTTTTTCACTTTGATCTCGATTTTAGCGCTAAGGGAGTATTTAACTTTTGGTCGGTCATCACCGGCTTTGTGCTGCTAAACATCGCGGCTTTTGGCCTAGATCAAGACATGACCCAACGAGTACTAACGTGTAAAAATGCGCGTCAAGGGAGCAAAGCCATGTTGTATTCCGTGGTCATGGTGGTACCCGTCATGCTCGTTTTTATCAGTATCGGCTTACTGCTTTTTATTTTCTATGATCGGCCTGACATAATGAATAACGGGTCTTCTAGCAATGTCGTGCCTAGCTTTAAAGGCGAATCGGTTACGATCTTCATGTACTATGTACTTAATGAAATCCCAGCTGGCATAAAAGCCCTCGTCACAGTAGGGATTATCGCTGCGGCCTTGTCTACTTTAAATTCCGGCCTTAACTCGATGTCATCCGTAGTTGTGCAAGACCTCTATAGACCCTGGTTAATGCGTCGTCGGCAAGATATTAGTGATCTGCACTATGTAAAGGCCGGTAGAATAGGCATGCTGGTGGTGGCGGTAGCACTCAGTGCCATGGCTTGCCTATGCTATTTTTGGCAACAACACTCTGACATGCCCCTCTTGCAGTTTGCACTCAGTGTAATGGTATTTTCTTACAGCGGTTTGCTTGGCGTCTATTTTACTGTGCTGTTTACGCATCGTGGTAATCACCGCAGTGTATTAGCAGCATTGTTAGGAGGTTTTATGCTGACCTTGTTTTTTCAGCCCTATGTCATGGCGCTGGTCCTCCCGCAAGAGTGGCTGTTTGACTTAGGATTTACATGGCAACTTTGCATCGGCAGTGCCTTGGCGTTTGCGATTTGCAGTAGTGGTTCAAATCAGTCTGAACCCGATCGTGAACAAAATGAATTTATACAAGATAACTAAAGGGATTTGGTATATAAAACATACCCAAATTGCCGATGTTCATTAAATAAAAAATGTGAAAATTACCATGACCCGAAATCCTCTTTTAAACGAGCTCCATTCTATATTGTCTGAAACTCGCAATAGCAGCACTTTAGATATCGATTTGCTCTCAACAGAAGCGATTCTGAATTTAATCAATGAGGAAGACCAAAAAGTTGCTTTAGCCATTAAACCGGCCTTACCCTTTATTGCCCAAGCTGTAGACTGCATTGTTGAAGCCTTTCAAAATCAAGGCCGTTTAATCTACATTGGCGCGGGTACAAGCGGACGTTTAGGTATACTCGATGCCGTTGAATGCATCCCAACGTTTAGCGTGTCGGAAGAGATGGTCATCGGTATTATTGCCGGCGGTGAAAAAGCCATTAAACGAGCCGTTGAAGGAGCAGAAGATAATCAAGCTGCAGCCATTTCAGACTTAAACGCCGTCAACTTCAATGCTAAGGATGTTGTCGTTGGTATCGCAGCAAGCGGTCGGACACCTTATGTAATTTCGGCTTTAAAATATGCAAAACAAATTGGCGCAAAATCAGTGTCTCTGAGCTGTAATCCCAATTCTGCAATCGGTAAAGCGGCAGATATCGAAATTTGCGCTGCCGTCGGCCCAGAAATTCTCACAGGCTCCACCCGCATGAAGTCAGGCACGGCGCAAAAACTCATTTTAAATATGTTAAGTACCGCCAGTATGATCAGAATTGGCAAAACCTATCAAAATCTTATGGTTGATGTCAGTGCCAGCAATGAAAAACTCTATGCCAGAGCTTTGCTAATTGTGATGCAAGCCACAGACTGCAGCGAAGAAACCGCGACCCTGGCCCTAAAAGAAGCAGGTAACGAAGCCAAATTAGCGATTTTGATGATACTCACCCAATCTGATGCTGCACAGGCAACACAGCTCTTACAGCAACACCACGGTTTTTTACGCAAAGCCGTGCAAAGTAAAGGGTAATGAGAGAGTGACACGTACATTTTCAACGAAAACTCTCGTCGTTTTCTGTCTGGTGTTTATCGCTAGCGCCTGCTCCACAATTGACACACACGTACCAGTAACTATGCAAGTGGGCGCCGAACAAGGTGAGCGCTACTTGCCTTTGCTTAAAAATAAGAAGGTGGGTTTAGTCGTTAACCAATCGTCCTTAGTCCACGACCAACATTTACTTGATTATTTACTGGCCAATAAGATTAATGTGCTGCGTATTTTTGCGCCTGAACATGGCTTTAGAGGCGACTATGACGCAGGTGCCCATGTTAAAAATGCTATAGACGCTAAAACAGGGGTGGCAATCAGTTCCATCTACGGTAAGCACAAAAAGCCTAGCCCTGAATTAATGGATGAGTTAGATGTCGTAATCTTTGATATTCAAGATGTGGGCGTCAGGTTTTATACCTTTATTAGTTCGATGCATTACATGATGGAAGCGGCAGCAGAATCAGGTACCCAGTTTATGGTACTTGATCGTCCAAACCCTAACGGCAGCTTTGTAGACGGGCCTATTCTTGAACCTGATTTTCAGTCGTTTGTTGGTATACACCCAATTCCTATTTTACACGGCATGACCTTGGCTGAACTTGCCCGCATGATTAAAGGAGAGGGCTGGATAAACCAAGCTGAGTCTCTAAACCTAGTCACTATTGCCAATAAGCACTATCAGCGGGATATGCCCTACGAATTGCCCGTCGCACCGAGCCCTAATTTACCTAATCGCCAATCAATTCAGCTCTATCCTTCACTGTGTTTTTTTGAAGCAACGCCTGTCAGTATTGGCCGAGGTACCGATTTCCCTTTTCAGGTCATGGGCCACGACATGATTTCCTTGGGTGACTTTGAATTTACGCCAGTATCGAAGCCAGGCAGCGCTTTGCATCCAAAACTTGAAAACCAACTCCTGTTTGGTACTGATTTACGTGCTAGTGCAATACAAGGCTTAGATTTAAGTTTATTTATTCAGGCTTTTTCCCAGTTCAAAAAAGCCGGATTTGGTTTTTTTGAACGGCCTGATTTTATGGACAAATTAGCGGGTACCGATAGTTTACGCTTGGCCATACAGCAAGGCCAAACTGCTAAGCAAATCAAAGCGGCATGGCAAACTGACTTACTTACCTTTAAACAACAACGTAAGCCCTACTTACTGTATCCAGATTATTAAGACATCCGTCTAAATTCGCTCACTACCGCGTTAGTTTTCTCTAAGGTTTGACGACCTTGGCGAGAAGACTGAGTTATCGCGATAAACAGAATATCAATAATAAACTCCTGAGCGGTGCGCGCTAATATGGACGACAAACGTGCTGACTCTTCGTCGGCAACTGAAAACAGTTTTACATCAGCCAAATCTGAAATAGGATTGCTGCCGTAACGGGTAATAGAAATCACTTTTGACTGATTTTTTTTGGCCTGACTCACTACATTAACGATTTCTTTAGTACTGCCCGATTCGCTGATAGCAAATACTAAATCGTTGTCAGACAACGTCGCGGCAAAAGCCAGCTGAGCATGGGCATCGGGCTCTTCAATGGCCAACATGCCTAACTTTTGTAACTTATACGAAAAATCTTTCCCCACTAAAGCCGACCCACCCAAGCCACAAATTAAAATACGTTTGGCAGATTTCAAGATGTCTACTGCGGCTAAAAAGGCCTTTTCGTCATTCAGTTTTTGGGTTTCACTTAACACTGCCATTTTGCTACTAAGAAGCTTATCTGACATTTGACTAAAACTATCAGTAATGGTGATTTTACCATGCAAGGTACCGCCACTGGGCGCAGTGTTTAGCGCATCAATAATGCCCAATTTAAAGGCGGGATAGCCTTTATACCCGAGTTTCTGGGCAAATTTAACGACACTAGATTGACTGACGCCTACCACATTGGCTAATTCTTGTGATGATAACTCGCGGATTGCATTGGATGAGTCGAGAGCGAATTTGGCTAATTTTAATTCACTGCTCGATAAAGAGCCTTTAAGGGCTTTAATTTTGCTAAATGTTGACATTAACACTCATAAATATTTTATTTAAACATTGCGAATAATTGTAGCCCATAGCATGTGAATAAATACATTAAAATATCTAAAATCAGCGTTTTACATAATCAACAGAAATGGAATATCCACTCATCTTGGCAGCAATATTTTATTTATAGCTCGTTTTATTATTTTGCTATATGTCGCTTATAAGTCAATGGTCACAGGCAAAGTACCTGTGGCCACTTTATTACCGGTAATGACATCCGCTAACGCGTTAAAAATGGCGCCCTCAAACTGCGTGATTAAACGGCCAGATTTGTCCATGTATTCCACTTTATTGCTGTTATAAGCAAAACTCGCCAATATAACATCTGCGTAATGCGCAAAAACATTAACGTTGTAAGGTGCCCGCAGGCTAATAAAAATGGTGGTTTTTCCTTGGGCTTTGGCTGCCTGTAGCAAGGCTAGCTGTTGACTTAATTGCTGCTCTTTAGGTGCTCTATCGCGCCACGTTTGAATGTCGTCCATACCGCCTAGTTCAACTAAACTTTGATCCGGTGAGATATCTGCAGCAATGATCACATCCGCTTGCTCGCGCATATCAAAATCTGAACCCTGGTTACCGTTCGCTACACTGCCACACTGAATGTTTACCTTGGGTAATCGTGTTGTAAGCGCTAAGGTCAAGGCCATACATTTGGTCGTATCTGGCATACTTAAATAGACTGACTTCAAGGTTTGCTTGAGAGGCAATACACCAGCATCTTTGATTTGAACAATGGCACTGTCAGCCAAGGCTTGTTCCACCTGCCGATGACGGGCATTGCCTAAGGTGGCTTGTGCGTTTTCAATGGCTTGCTCTAAGGGCAAAGTATTGCGCTGAGCAAGTTGATATTGATTTTTTACCTGTTCAATACGCTGTGCCGAGAGAGTGATTTCTTGTTTGTCTAAGCGCTCGGTTTGCACGGCTTTTACCACATCATCAATGAGTGCATCTAATTTGCCAATATCTGCAGGGCGTCGAATAGCAATCGGCATTAAGGCAATATCAGCGCCAGCAGCAAAGGTTTGAATAACCGCTTCGGTTTTATCAAAAAAGTGAGATATGCCCGCCATATCCAAGGCATCGGTGACAATAAGGCCTTTAAATGCCATTTTATCACGCAGCAAATCCGTCAAAATTTTACGCGACATTGTCGCCGGTAAAATCGTGCTTTCACCTTCTTTGGTGGTAAATAGCGTATTGTCTAGCTGCGGATATTGAATGTGAGCGGTCATGATCATGGCAGGTGCATTTTGGTCAATCGCGTATTGGAAAGGCAGTAAATCCGATGCCTCTATTTGCTGTAAACCATGTTCAACCCGGGGTAAACCGGTATGGCTATCTACGCTGGTATCACCGTGTCCAGGGAAATGCTTCAAGGTTGCCATCATACCTTGAGCCTGCATCGCCGCCATTTGTGCAGTGCCTAATTCTGCCACTATGTTTGCATCTTCGCCGTACGAGCGCACGTTGATCACTGGGTTAAGCGGATTTACATTTACATCTACTGTAGGTGCAAAGTTTACATTGAAGCCAAGCGAGAGCAGCTCCTTAGCAATAATTTCACCGCTGAGGCGCGCAAAATAATCGCCATGCTGCGCATAGGTAGCGCCGATGGCCATATTACCAGCAAACGAGGTCGCAAGGTTTTGCGGAATACGGACCACTCGCCCACCTTCTTGGTCAATGGCAATAAATAGGGGTGAGTGACCACCACGCTGCGCCGCTTGTTGTAAAGCATAGTTTAGCCTCAGCATTTGTTCGGTGTTGTCTAAATTATCAGCAAATAACACCACACCACCGATGCCGG
>NZ_JANQVQ010000142.1:10250-47776 GCF_030730205.1 Paraglaciecola sp. | reverse complement strand
TTAAATACAATAATTAGACATTAAATCTAAAGTGGATCACATCACCGTCTTTGACAATATACTCTTTACCTTCTAAACGCCATTTACCTGCGTCTTTCGCTCCTTGCTCACCTTTAAATTCGACAAAGTTATCGTAACCAATGACTTCAGCTCGAATAAAACCTTTTTCAAAGTCAGAGTGAATCACACCAGCGGTTTGCGGTGCGGTTGAGCCCGCCGGGTAAGTCCAAGCACGGACTTCTTTTACCCCAGCAGTAAAATAGGTGTTTAAAGCTAATAATTCATAGCCACAACGGATAACACGATTTAGGCCAGGCTCTTCTAGACCCATGTCCGCCATAAATTCCGCGCGCTCCTCGTCGTCTAAACTGCCAATTTCAGACTCCATTTCGGCGCATACTGCGACGACTACGGCATTTTCTTTGGCAGCAATTTCTCGTACTTGGTCTAAAAATGGATTATTTTCAAAGCCATCATCATTCACGTTAGCAATATACATGGTGGGTTTAAGCGTTAGAAAGTTCATGTAAGCGATTGCTTTTAGTTCTTCTTTCTCAAGAGTAAGTGAACGCAACAAATGACCTTCATCTAAATGAGGTTTGATTTTTTCTAACACGGTTAATTCATATTTTGCATCTTGGTCACCGCTTTTAGCGCGTTTAGCAACACGAAAGATGGCTTTTTCAGCAGTTTCTAAATCGGCTAAAGCAAGTTCGGTATTAATGACGTCGATATCATCTTTAGGGCTAACTTTTCCAGAAACGTGCACGATGTTGTCGTTTTCGAAACAACGCACAACATGACCAATGGCATCGGTTTCGCGAATATTAGCTAAAAATTTGTTGCCTAAACCTTCACCTTTAGAGGCACCTTCGACTAAACCGGCGATATCGACAAATTCCATTGTGGTAGGAATAACACGCTGTGGTTTGACTATTTCAGATAACTTATCTAAGCGTAAGTCAGGAACAGGTACCACGCCGGTATTAGGTTCAATTGTACAAAAAGGAAAATTGGCTGCTTCGATTCCTGCTTTGGTTAACGCATTAAATAAGGTTGATTTACCTACGTTAGGAAGGCCAACAATGCCGCACTTAAAACCCATGTGAAAATCCTCTTTGTTCAATTAAACGGTTGCTAAGTAGTGCAACAATCTTGTTATGTTGGAATAGTGTTATTCAGCCTTGAACGCGTGTAAGCGATTCATGGCTTTTTTTAAATCGTCTTTAATAAGTATTTCTGTGCAGCGTAAGGCTTCATCTAAGGCTGCATCTATAAGTGTTTGTTCTAAGGCTGGAGCCTTACCTAAAACGTGTCCGGTAACACGATTTTTATCGCCAGGGTGGCCAATGCCGATACGTAAGCGCAAAAAATCTTTTTGATTAGCGAATTTACTGACAATATCACGAATACCGTTTTGGCTTGAACTTCCACCTACTTTAAATTTTGCTACGCCAGGCGGGAGATCGAGCTCATCAAAAGCAACCAGCATATTTGCCAGTGGAACGCGATAGAAATTAGCCATGGCCGCAACGGCTTGTCCACTTTTGTTCATAAAGGTTGTGGGAATAAGCAACTTGATATCTTGGTCACCAATCGTAATACGACCCGTGTAACCGTAAAATTTATTGTCTAATTTGAGAGGGCAGTTGTAACTTTTGGCTAGTTGTTCGACAAACCAAGCGCCTGCATTGTGGCGAGTATGTTGATATTCGGGGCCTGGATTACCCAGGCCCACAATTAACTGAATATCAGTCAAGAAGATTAAGCCTCTGTAGCTTCTTCTTCAGCATCATCAGCCTTAGGACCTTTAGATGCTTTAACCGTAACAACGGCTAAATCATGTGATTCACCTTTGTTTAACTCAAGCAAAGTAACACCTTTTGGTAATACTAAGTCAGTTAAATGCAAAGTTTGACCTAATTCAACATTAGTTAAATCAACTTCAATGAACTCAGGTAAATCAGCTGGTAAACAGCTAATTTCAACATCAGCCATGTGGGTTTCAGCGTGACCGCCTAATACCTTGATAGCCTTACATTCTTTTTCATTAATGAAATGCAAAGGAATGTTAGTGTGAACCGCTTTCTTAGCATCAACACGTAAAAAGTCGATGTGAGTAACGATTTGTCTAAACGCGTGACGCTGCATGTCTTTAACTAATACTTCAACACTTTCACCAGCGATGTTTAAGGTCAACACATGTGAATAAAACGCTTCAAACTCTTGAGCCTGAAATACTTTGTTGTGAGAAAGGGTTAAAGAAACGGCTTTTTGGCCAGCTCCGTATAAAACAGCAGGTACTTTTCCAGCGTGACGTAGGCGGCGGCTCGCACCTTTCCCTAGATCGTTGCGGACTTCTGCGTCTAGTGTAAAAATTCCATCAGACATTGAGGTAACTCCAATTAAGTAAATGAGTGTAGATTTTTGCGACCAAAATCTACTATTAAACCACTTTTTATCAAGCAATAGCCTTTAAAAAAGCGGCGACCCCTAAAAAGGGCGGCGAATGTTACCACCACGTGGGCAGAGGTACAAGCTAGCTAGGGCTAGAATACTGATTTTGTCTGGGATTTTTACGGTGCGTGGTGAACAAACGCGACTAAAGGGAGTGGCGCTGGCATTCAAATACTGAAAAGCAAGAACTTAACCTGCGTCGATTGGCTCGCGCAGGTTAAAATTTAAAACATACTTTGCTTAGTATTCGAACATTGCAGAAATTGATTCTTCGTTACTTACACGACGAATCGCTTCAGCCAACATATTCGACAAGGTAAGTAGTTTTACTTTACCAACGGTTTTCATTTCCTCGCTTAAAGGAATACTGTCAGTAACGATAATTTCGTCAATCACTGAGTCGCGCAAGTTTTGCGCAGCATTACCTGAAAATATAGCGTGGGTGGCGTAGGCATAAACATTTTTTGCACCATGAGCTTTTAACGCTTCAGCCGCTTTAGCTAAGGTACCGCCTGTGTCGATCATATCGTCAACAATGATGCAGTCACGATCTTGTACGTCTCCGATAATGTGCATAACTTGAGCAACGTTTGCTTTTGGACGACGTTTGTCGATAATCGCTAAGTCAGAATCGTTCAGCAATTTAGCTACCGCACGAGCTCGCACTACACCTCCAATATCCGGTGATACAACAACGGGGTTTTCCATTTTACGCTGACGCATATGCTCTAATAAAATGGGAGTTCCAAAGGCGTTATCAACAGGAACATCGAAGAAGCCTTGGATTTGTTCCGCATGCAGGTCGATAGTTAAAACGCGGTCAACGCCTACGTTAGATAAAAAGTCGGCGACAACTTTAGCGGTAATGGGAACACGAGCAGAACGTACACGACGATCCTGACGGGCATAACCAAAATACGGGATTACCGCAGTAATACGACCAGCCGATGCACGCCTAAATGCATCAATCATGACGATCAATTCCATTAGGTTATCATTAGTTGGTGCGCAAGTTGACTGGATAATAAATACGTCAGCACCACGAACATTCTCATGGATTTCTACGCTTATTTCACCATCGCTGAAACGTCCCACGCTAGCGTGGCCTAACTTGGTATAGAGTCTATTTGCAACTTTTTGAGCAAGATCTGGAACGGCGTTTCCGGCGAAAAGCTTCATATCGGGCACGATAAAATCCTCAGTGCATTACGTTTGAAGGTGGCTGGGGTAGATGGACTTGAACCACCGAATGGCGGGATCAAAACCCGCTGCCTTACCACTTGGCTATACCCCAATTTACTGAATTGTAACTTTTAAATTTTGTTCTACCGCTTATTAATTTGAAAAAGTAGTTAACTGTTGGTGCAAAGGAGACCGGTTAACGCCTTTAGCAATAAAACTAATCGAACCTGTAGGCAACAACTTTTGTACTCTTTCGGCTTCAGATGGGTCATGAAACGTTGAAAAAACACAAGAGCCTGTTCCCGTCATTCTCGACGGCGCGTATTCTAACAACCAGCGTAATGTATTTGCAACATTCGGGTAGAGTTCACTGACCAATTGTTGGCAATCATTGTGAGTATTGTTGAAATGATAATCAGCTGCTGCAATTTTTGGGGTATTCCGAGGCAAATTGGGATGGGTGAATATCTGTTGAGTGGAGACATGGCAATCAGGGAAAACCACCAAATACGTGGTCGGTTCGATATAAAAGGGCTCGAGCACTTCGCCTACACCTTCGGCAAATGCGGTAAAACCATGCACAAAAATGGGGACATCTGCCCCAAGGCTTAAACCAAGACCTGCTAGTTCAGTAAGACTCAAATTCCCTTGCCACAATTGATTTAATACCACTAAGGTTGTCGCCGCATTAGATGAGCCTCCGCCAATACCGCCGCCCATTGGTAGGCGTTTTTTTAAAGAGATATTGCAGCCTAATGGTGAAGAGGTTTGTTGTCTTTGCCTTGTTATGATTTCTTTACGTAACAGCATGGCTGCCTTCACAATTAAATTATCATCATGGGGAACACCGTCAATGGGCGTACCAAGATGAATGGTACCTTCAGGGTTTAACTCGAAGGCCAGTTCATCGCCAAAATCCAGTAATTGAAAGACGCTTTGTAATTGGTGATAACCATTGGGATAGCGGCCATTTATGTGTAAAAACAAATTAAGTTTGGCTGGACTTGGCCACCAAACATTGCGGTCAAAACTCAGTGTATTGTCCATGAATTAACCTTAATGGTGACTTGAACCTTGTTTACTGTATGTTCTAAGCGGATTTTATGGGGCAACCAAATCCCCTTTACTTGTTCATAATCTGAATAGCTCAGTTGCCAGCCTCGGCATGTTGTGCATCGGGGCTGCAATTCTGCTATCCAGCCTTGTTCGCTCAATATTACCTTATCAGTCTTGACACTTTGTCCTTTTATCCATGTGGGGAGCTGTTCAATTGGTAGAGTCCAACCGGTAATTTGCTGTATCAGTTCACTGGCACTGCTGCCTTGATAGGTTGTGTCATCAGCTACTAACGTAACCCAAGATGAGTTACCTTGCAGCGACAAAATAGACGTGCCCAAGATGGTGTTGAGCGACAGTTGGTAGTCTTGTTGTTTTTGTAACCAGGATAAACTGGCACTTTGTTTATCATCTGGGCTCTTAAAGCCAAATTTGCCTTTTATTTGCCAATGTTGCAGTTGTGCGAGTTGCATCTGATGTTGATTACTATTCAGCTCCACATTTGAAGGGGGAGGCGAGGCACAACTCACCACAGTGAAACTGAGGATCAATAATACGATGTGACGAAAACGAACAATAAATAGACGAGAATTACGAGCCACAGGAATATTCTGCTGGAAATTAGGTAAGTCTATGGGAACATAAAACGCAGTTTACTTTCAATAGTTTTACCTTTTGCGTACAATGCCGCCCTCAATCTGTTTAACCCATTGTTGTAAGCGCACTATACTCTGCATGACCTTAATTGCCTTCGGAATAAATCACAAAACAGCGCCAGTAGAGTTGCGAGAAAAAATTGCGTTTTCTCCCGATGCTATAGTCAGTGCACTGGCCTCTTTGAGTACCACTACTGGTGCCCAAGAAGCGGTGATTGTCTCAACCTGCAATCGGACTGAAATATACGCAAAGATAGAAAATGGCGAGAAACAAGGCTTAATTAACTGGTTGGCGGATTTCCACAAGGTGGACGCAGCATTTTTAACTAAAAATAGTTATTTTCATGAACACCAAGACGCCGTGATACATATTATGCGGGTGGCAAGCGGCTTAGATTCGTTGATGTTAGGCGAACCACAAATTTTAGGGCAAATTAAACAAGCCTATATAGATGCCAAAAACTCCGGTGTCATCAGCAGTAATTTTGAACGTTTGTTTCAGCATACATTTGCGGTTGCAAAAAAAGTTCGCACTGAAACCGATATTGGTGCTAACGCTGTCTCGGTGGCTTATGCTTCAGTGCAACTGGCAAAACATATTTTTTCTTCATTAGAAAACAGTCGAGTATTGCTCATCGGTGCTGGAGAAACCATTGAATTGGTGGCCAAACATTTAGCAGAGCAAAACGTAAAGTCTTTGACTGTTGCCAACCGTACTTTGGCCCGTGCAGAAAGTATTGCCAAACCTTTAGGGGCAAGAGTACTTACCTTGGCGCAAATACCTCAGCATCTTAAAGAAGCCGATATTGTTATTAGTTCAACAGCCAGCCAGCTGCCCATTTTGGGCAAGGGGTTGGTCGAAAGTGCTTTAAAAGAGCGCAGACATAAACCGATGTTTTTGGTGGATTTGGCCGTCCCGCGAGATATAGAAGCTGAAGTTGGGCAGTTGGATGATGCCTATTTGTATACAGTGGATGATTTGCAGCAAATAGTCGAAAAAAACTTGGCAAATCGTCATGACGCGGCGCTGCAAGCTGATGGAATGATCCTGTTACAAGCCCAGCAATATTTTCAGTGGAAACAAAGTCAGCGCTCAATTGATGTACTTAAAAATTTCAGAGATCAAAGCATCGCTCAAAAAGATCAGCTAGTAGGGCGAGCGCTAAATCAACTGGCTGATGGTAAAGACGCCTCAATGGTATTGGTTGAGCTAGCGAACAAACTCACTAATAGTCTTATTCATGCCCCGACCAAAGCCTTAAAAAAAGCTGCAAACGAGCAAGATGACGGCATGATAGAAATTCTGAAAGACGCCCTCGGGCTTGAAACCAACAATCAATCTTAACCTCTATTTGTGTAACGGGTTAATTAGACATATAAATAGCAGCATCACGAGCCCATATGGCGCGTATATAGGAACAACATGAAAGTATCGGTACAACGCAAATTAGAAACCTTAACTGAGCGATTTGAAGAAGTTCAAGCGTTATTGAGCGAAGCTTCGGTCACCTCGGATCAAGAAAAATATCGCGCCCTAACGAAAGAATATGCTCAGTTAGAAGACGTGGTGAAATGTTTCCGTGAATTTCAAGTTGCTCAACAAGATCTGGTTTCGGCCCAAGAAATGATGGAAGAAAACGACGCGGAAATGCGTGAAATGGCGCAAGAAGAGTACAAAGACTCTAAAAAACGTATCGAGGAATTCACTCAAACCTTACAAATACTGCTTTTGCCAAAAGATCCTAATGATGACAATAACTGTTTTTTAGAAATCCGTGCCGGAGCAGGTGGTGATGAAGCGGCAATATTTGCCGGTGATTTGTTCAGAATGTATTCTCGTTATGCTGAATCTCAGCGTTGGAAGGTTGAGCTGGTAACCTGCAATGAAGGTGAACATGGCGGATACAAAGAGATCATTGTGAACGTAATGGGTGAGGGTGTTTACGGGATCTTGAAATTTGAATCGGGCGGTCATCGCGTACAACGAGTGCCAGAAACAGAGTCGCAAGGCCGTATACATACATCAGCCTGTACAGTGGTCGTGATGCCAGAAGTGCCAGAGTCTGAAGCCATTGAAATCAACAAAGCTGATTTGAAAGTCGATACTTTTCGTGCCTCGGGCGCCGGTGGACAGCACGTTAACAAGACCGATTCGGCGATTCGTATTACTCACATTCCTAGTGGCTTAATCGTTGAGTGTCAGGATGAGCGTTCACAGCATAAAAACCGAGCAAAGGCCATGGCGGTACTGCAGTCCCGCTTGAATCAGCTGGAAGAAGAGAAACGTAAAGCGGAAGAAACCTCGACCCGTCGTAGTCTGGTTGCCAGTGGTGACCGATCTGAACGGATACGAACCTATAATTTTCCTCAGGGCAGAGTATCAGACCACCGTATTAACTTAACCTTGTACCGCTTAGATGAAGTCATAGCGGGTGAATTAGACTTACTCATTGAGCCGATTCGCCAAGAGTACCAAGCTGATTTACTTGCCTCTTTGTCGGATGAATAAAGCCCTATCTTCAACATCTGAAGACACATCGATTGCCGCTCAACTCAAGTGGGCGGCAAGCTTGATTTTATCCGCGGAAGTAGCAAATGATACGGCACTGCTTGACGCTAAAATTCTACTCTGCCATTGCTTACAGCGCGACATGAGTTATTTGCATACTTGGCCAGAAAAAACATTAGAACCTGAACAAGTCATTCAATTTACTGAGCTTGTTCAGCAGCGCTGCCAAGGTCGCCCCATTGCCTATTTAATTGGTTATCGTGATTTTTGGACCTTGCGTTTGAAGGTATCTGAAGCCACATTGATCCCGCGCCCGGAAACCGAACTACTGGTTGAATCTGCCCTTGAGCTTAGCTTGCCAGATAGGGCTAAGGTACTTGATTTAGGAACAGGAACGGGCGCAATCGCTTTAGCCTTAGCGAGTGAAAAATCAGACTGGCAAGTCATCGGTATCGATAAAAGTCATGACGCTGTTAAACTAGCAAAACAGAATGCCACAGAAAACCGACTTGATTCAGTCCGTTTTATGCAAAGCGACTGGTTTAGCAAGCTAGACAAACAACGTTTCGATTTGATCGTAACCAACCCTCCTTATGTAGAAGATAACAGTCCCTATTTACAACAAGGCGATGTTCGCTTTGAACCTCTAAGTGCCCTGATATCCGGTGCTGATGGATTGGATGATATTCGATTTATTGTTGTACAAGCGAAAGGCTATCTGGCTGGAGCTGGATGGTTAGTGATTGAGCATGGTTTTGAGCAAGATGAAAAAATAAGAAATATTTTTGAATCAAATGCTTACGTCGAAATACGGTCGGTGAGTGATTTTAATGGTTTGCCCAGAGTGACCATGGGAAAGTTTTATGAAAATGACTTGTAGCTCGTTTAAATTCGTTTTATTTTACCCATGAAGTAACAATTTGCTTAATGCTTAAACGTTAAAAAGCAGCCTTTGCATAAAAACGGGAACAGATAGATGTCTGATGAAATATTGTTTGCTGAAGATATTGAAGAAGAAATTGGCGAAGATCATGGAACATGGAAAGTACTGATAGTTGATGATGAGCCTGAGGTGCATGCGGTAACAAAATTGGCCTTAAGTGATTTTGTTTTTCAAGAAAAAAGGCTCGAATTCATTAGTGCCTATAACGGTAAACAGGCCAAACAACTTTTTCTAGAGCACAATGATATTGCAGTTGTGTTGCTCGATGTTGTGATGGAAACTGACGATGCAGGCTTGAAAGTTGCAGATTTTGTTCGCAACGAAGCGATGAATAATTTTACACGGATCATTCTACGAACCGGTCAACCCGGCCAAGCTCCAGAGCGTGATGTCATTATCAATTACGATATCAACGACTACAAATCTAAAACAGAATTAACCGCACAAAAGCTTTTTACCGTGGTTATTGCGGCGCTACGTTCTTATCGTGATATCACCGTTATTGAAGAAAACCGTATTGGTCTAGAAAAAATAATATCCGCATCCGCAGACTTGTTTAGCATTCATTCTTTAGAGCATTTTATTGATGGTATTGTGCAACAACTTGCTTCTCTTTTAGGTGGAAGCAAAGACTGCGCCTATCTTACCTCTGCCGTTGCATGCCCAAGGCCCATCGAAAATATCGATTCTTCCCAACTGTTTGTTTTTACTGGCAAGGGGGAATATCAGCATCGTGAAGGCGAACGTTTAGAAGACGTTATCTCGGGCAAGCAGTTAGCATCATGCCAAAAAGCCCTGCAAAATAAATCCTTAGTATACGAAGATGAGTACCTAGTTGCATATTGTAAAAGCAAATCCATGCGGGGCTCGTTATTGTATATGTCTGGTCTACCCCGAAAATTGACAAAAATTGACAAACGCTTAGTGGAGATTTTTGCACAAAATGTTCAAATCGCGTTTGATAACGTTTTACTTAATAAAGACATTGAAGACACGCAACGTGAAATTATCGAACGTATTGGTCAAGCCTTAGAGTACCATTTTGGGGAAGGCAAACATATTTTACGAGTGGTTAAAATGTGTGAGTTGCTGGGCAGCAAAATTGGTCTATCGGAAGATGAAATTAAGATGTTGGGTTTAGCAGTACCGCTGCATGATATTGGTAAATTTAAAATACCAGAGGTGATTCTTAATAAAGCAGATAAATTAAGCGATTCAGAGCGAAAGGTGGTGCAAAACCACGCTGAATTTGGTTATTTGGTGTTAAAAAATTCAAAACGCCCACTTATTCGAACGGCCGCATTGATTGCCCGTGATCATCATGAATATTGGAATGGGAAGGGATATCCACGGGGGAAGTATGGAGAAGAAATCCATATTTTCTGCAGGATCACCGCGCTAGTCGATGCCTATGATGCCTTGCGGCACAGTCGAAATTACAAAGAAGCTTGGCCTCTAGAAAAAGTGGTTGAAAACATTAAACAACAAAAAGGTTTGCAGTTTGATCCTAGCTTGGTTGATGTACTACTTGAGAACATCGATGCTATAGAACAAATCATTGCGGACAACCCCGATCCATTGGTTGAAGAACACGTTTAAAGAACGTAAGCAGACAACATTACTACGGCCTTGCAATCAGTAACGTCGTTTTTACTATTTTCAATTAAAGAGTCAATAACCATGTATGAAATAACTAAACACCTGCATTTAACGATAATGCTTGTTAGCGTTCTGCTTTTTTTAAGCCGCTTTGTATTAACCATTAGAGGCTCAAACTTGCTGAATAAAAAAGGCCTCAAAATAGCGCCACATATTATTGATACAATTTGGATTATTACTGCTATTGCCTTGTGTGTGATGCTTCAACAATATCCCTTCGTTAATGGCTGGGTCACTGAAAAATTGTTGGCTTTTGTGATGTACATATTCATGGTGTTATTTGCTTTAAAGCTGGCTAAAACCAATCTAATGCGTTTTATTGGGCTGGTTGGCGCTATAAGTTGGTTGGCTTTTGCTGGAATGGTAGCGGTTACCAAACAAGCGTATTTATTCGGTTAGTCGATAAATACTGTGAAGTAGATATCAAGAATACTGGCTAAGACCCGATACAAGATTGAAGTTATCCATTTATCAGGGAAATGTTTTGCAGGAATTAAAACAACGTATCGCTAATCAAGAGTGTTTCAAAGCGAGCTTGTTATTAGCGCAGTATTTTCAGTCTTCTAATGACAGTTTAGCCCTGTACGAAGAGCAACTTGCTCAGTGGGTCAATCAAGCTAAGCCTCACTTAGCAATGGTGAGCTCTAAGGCGTTAAAACTTGAAAAGTTGATTCAGTTTTTTTATCTAGAACTGGCGTTCAGTGTGGATGAAAAACAATATTTTGCTAAGCAATACAGTATGCTCGATAAGGTGATGGAATTTCGCACGGGTATTCCTATTAGTTTGGCGATTATCTTTCGTGAATTGGCGCAGCAGCTAGAGTTTGACGTGCATGGCGTCAATTTTCCTGGGCATTTTTTACTCAGTATCGAAGTGGCAGACCAGGAGCTTATTTATCTCGATCCTGCTAATGGCAACACCTTAACTAAAACCGATATCGAGCAGCTCTATTTCAATATTATCGGTGAAATTGAACAAGAAAAAATGCCACCTGAGGCGCTCTTTGCTGCCAGTTGCGAAGAGATTGTAGTGCGCTTATTGCACAATCTAAAAGCCAGCTTTATTAACAATCAGCAATACTCGTATGCGTTGACTGCGGTTAATTTACTGGTTCATCTTTGTCCGAATGATCCTTATGAGCGAAGGGACAGAGGATTTTTACTGCATCAACTCGATTGTCCACAAGTCGCAATTGCCGACTATCAATATTTTATCCAACAATGTCCCAAAGATCCTGCCAGTGTATTATTGGCCGCTCAAGTTAAGCAACTGGGCAATGTACCGCCAACAACCTTCCATTAATAAAGTTGCATCTGGTTCAACTTTATTAATGGGTAGAAATGGCAAGCGAATAATTAAACGAGTACTGAATATATCGCCTTGGTGAGTTTACTCAATTGAGCTGGGCTGATGATGTATGGTGGCATGATATAAATCAGTTTACCAAAAGGGCGGATCCATACACCTTGGGCTACAAACTTCTTCTGTATTTCAGCAACATTCACTGGATTTTTGCATTCCACAACACCAATTGCACCGAGTACCCTCACATCCACCACACTGTTTAATAGTTTACAAACTCCGAGTTCTTCATGTAACTGATGTTCTATCTGGGCCACTTGCCTTTGCCAAGCACCTTTGAGTAATAAATCTAAACTGGCATTAGCCACCGAGCATGCCAGGGCATTACCCATAAAGGTTGGTCCATGCATAAACACTCCGGGCTCACCTTGACAGACACCCTGCGCGACATCTTCTGTACACAGGGTTGCGGCAAGCGTCAAATAACCACCCGTTAGGGCTTTGCCTAAACACAAGATATCTGGACTGATGTCTGCATGTTCACAAGCAAACAGTTTACCTGTACGGCCAAAACCAGTCGCTATCTCATCACATATAAGCAAAACGTTGTAGTCATCACACAGCTGTCGACAGCGCTTTAAATATTCGGGATGGTATATGCGCATGCCCCCTGCATTTTGCACAATGGGCTCGATCACTAACGCCGCCAATTCATGGTGGTGACGCTCAAATAGTTCCTGCAGAGGCTGGATATCATCTTCGTTCCAAGGTTTGTCGAAACGGGTTTGCGGGGCAGGGGCAAAGATTTGTTGATTAAGTGAATGGCTAAACAAACTATGCATGCCGTTAACAGGATCGCACACTGACATGGCGGCAAAGGTATCGCCATGGTAGCCATAACGCGGCGTTATGAAGCGGTGTTTAGCGCCATTACCTTGGCACACCCAATATTGCAGCGCCATTTTCATCGCCACTTCCACCGATACAGAGCCGGAGTCAGCCAAAAATACTCGGTTGAGACCTTTTGGCACGATTTCCAGTAAGGTTTTACATAAATCAATCGCAGGCTGATGGGTCAAGCCACCAAACATAACATGTGAAAATTGACTGACTTGCTTATTAATAGCTTCATTCAGTACAGGGTGATTGTAGCCGTGTATTGCAGTCCACCAAGACGCGACACCATCCACTAGTTTTTCACCAGACGCTAACTCAATTTCTACCCCTTGTGCGCCGACCACTTGGTAACAGGGAAGGGGATTGAGTGCTGAAGTATACGGATGCCAGATATGATTTTGGTCAAAGTGCAGATTTTCAGAAAACTTGTTCAAATTATGCTCACATGTAAAGTTTGAATTTGATTATTAGTTGACAATATGTCGTTGCTACATAGACTAAGCGCGCAAGATAATTAAGTAAAGATTGCTCTCACTAAAGGCTCCCTCATGACCCCATCTGCTGTTCAACCTAATACCACATCTGATCTTTCAACCTCGATACGTCATGATTGGACGGTAGATGAAGTTAATGCATTATTTACCATGGCGTTTAACGATTTATTATTTCAAGCGCAAACCATTCATCGTCAATATTTCGACCCTAATAAAGTGCAAGTCAGCACTTTGCTGTCTATTAAAACAGGCGCTTGCCCAGAAGATTGTAAATATTGCCCTCAAAGTGCGCGGTATGACACTGGTTTGGAAAAAGAGCGTTTAATGGAGATTGAAAAAGTTATCCAACGGGCGAAAGAGGCAAAACAAGCTGGTTCAACGCGTTTTTGCATGGGCGCAGCGTGGCGTAATCCCAAAGAAAAAGATATGCCCTATGTAACGGCCATGGTCAAGGAAGTGAAAAAGTTAGGCATGGAAACCTGCATGACCTTGGGTATGTTAACTCGTGAGCAAGCCATTGCCTTGCAACAATCTGGCTTAGATTATTACAATCATAACCTTGATACTTCTCCCGAATTTTACGGTGACATTATCACTACTCGTACCTATCAAGACCGCTTAGATACTCTGACTAATGTTCGAGCTGCGGGTATGAATGTCTGTTCAGGTGGGATAGTCGGCATGGGCGAAAGTGCTTCTGATCGTTCGAGTTTATTAGTACAACTCGCTAATTTAGAACATCACCCTGAGAGTGTTCCAATTAACATGTTAGTTAAAGTGAAGGGGACACCGCTGGAAAAAGTCGACGATTTAGACAGCTTTGAGTTTATTCGTACTATTGCCATTGCGCGGATTATGATGCCTAAGTCTTATGTCCGTTTGTCGGCGGGTCGTGAGGCTATGAATGAGCAAATGCAGGCATTGTGCTTTATGGCAGGTGCAAATTCTATTTTTTATGGCTGTAAATTGTTAACCACTTCTAATCCTGAAACCCATGAAGATGTGATGTTATTTAAAAAGCTAGGTATCAATTCTGCGCAATCCCGAGAGTACTCGGATGAAGCTTACCAAGCGGCTTTACTCGATGAAATTAAGCAAAAGGACCAAGTAGAACTGTTTTATGATGCTACGCAAGTTTCGACTGCCGTTCAAAATTCTTAATGGCTTTTGAGTTTATAGTCGAGGCATTGCTCGCGCGAAAACAGGATAAGCTGTGGCGCAAACGTCACAGCTTATCCCCCGGTGTTGGCCCGTTAATTGAGGTCGATGGGCAACATTATTTAAATTTTTCGAGTAATGATTATTTAGGCTTTGCTTCGTCACAAACCGTGGCCCAAGCGTGGGTTGATGGTTTAAGTGAATACGGTAGCGGTAGCGGCGCATCACCTTTAGTGACGGGCTTTACTCAAGCGCATCTCGAGCTTGAAGCGCATTTAGCAAAAGCGTTAAAACGCGAAAGGGTCTTGTTGTTTAATTCAGGCTTTGCCGCCAATCAAGCCATTTGCCAAGCATTGTTTGCCCGCAATAATAACTGTGGGGCAGATTTAATTATTGCGGACAAGCTCATTCATGCCTCATTTGTCGACGGTGCGCAAAGCTGCCAAGCCACATTTAAACGTTTTAAGCACAACGACACTCACCATTTAAACGATATTATGGCACGAGCTTCTGCTTCATCTAACATCCTAATTGCAACTGAAGGGGTGTTTAGCATGGACGGTGATCAAGCGCCCGTCGCTGAATTGGCGCAGATTGCACAAGATCATAACGCATGGTTAATGGTCGATGATGCCCATGGTTTTGGGGTTTTAGGTAATAGCGGCCTTGGAGTGGTTGAGCAGCACAACCTAAGTCAAAACCAAGTACCGGTATTGATGGCCACCTTTGGAAAGGCGATTGGTACCGCCGGTGCTTTTGTTGCCGGTAGCGAGCAACTGATTGATTATCTAATTAATTTTGGCAGGCATTATATCTACAGTACGTCAATGCCCGCCGCTCAGGCTCATGCAACGCTAAGCAGTATTAAAGCCAATGAAAATCCACAAAAACGCCGTTTATTGCAAACCCGTATTGCCCAATTTAAACACTTAGCAGATAACGCTAATATTCCTCTTATGGCATCTGATACGGCTATTCAACCCGTCATAGTGGGCAATGCTGAGCGAGCATTAAGTATTAGCGAAAAATTAAAGCAGCTTGGTATCTGGGCTACGGCAATTCGTTATCCTACCGTACCGAAAGGAACCGACAGACTGCGCATTACCTTGAGCGCTATGCACGAAGAGCAAGATATTTCTGCTTTAGTTGATGCTTTGCAGATTGCTATTAGTCAAACACCCAAATAAAGAATCATGTCGCAATCAATTCTCGTAAATCACAATAAAGCACGTATCGCTAAGCAGTTTAGTCGCGCAGCAGTAACATACGATAAACTAGCCAAGGTGCAACTTGATATTGCCCTTGATGCAAAGGCCATGCTGCCTGAACATAGCCATTGTTTATTAGACATAGGCTGTGGCACGGGGCGAATTACCCAAGCGTTACGCCAGCAAAGTCAGCAGCTACTGGCAATGGATTTAGCGTTTGGCATGTTACGCCACGCGTCTTTTCAGACAATGGAACCGTCTGAGGCGCCGATCTTGTGGTTACAAGGTGACGCTGAGCAACTGCCCTTGCAGACTTGTTCGGTTGATACGATATTTTCGTCCATGGCCTTGCAATGGTGTGCGCACCCAGAGCAAGTCTTGAGTGAAATACATCGCGTATTAGTGCCAACGGGACATGCTGTGATAGCGCTAATGACAGCCGGTTCGTTTAGCGAATTGAGTCAAAGCTGGCAATACGTAGATTCGCAACGCCATATAAATGAATTTTATCCCACTGACACATGGGTACAAGCGGCGCTTAAAAGTGGCTTAAAAGTGGATATTAAAAAGCAGTGCTATCAAACATGGCACCCTGATATTCGTCATCTACTTACCTCCATTAAAGGGGTAGGCGCCAACATTTTATTGAATACCAGCGATAAGCAAAGCCAGAACCCAGCAATCAATCGACATAAATTTAATACACTTGAACATTTTTATTTTTTGCATTTTGGCGCAGAACAACAATTACCGTTGTCGTATCAAATACTCTTTCTAAAGTGTGAAAAATAGTAAGGAACAATAATGGGACAATTAGCGGCCACTAGCCGAGCTTATTTTATTACCGGCACCGATACCGAAGTAGGAAAAACCTTTTTTTCAGTGGCTTTGCTTCAGGCCTTCAATCAACTCGATTTAAAAACTGCCGCTTATAAACCAATTGCTGCGGGTTGTGAAACCACTACCGATGGCTTAAGAAATGAAGACGCATTGGCTTTACAGCAATCGAGTAGCTTAGCACTTGATTACGCAGAGGTTAACCCAATTGCGCTAGTCGAACCTATCGCACCTCATTTAGCCGCGCAAATTGCATTGGGTAAGGGGCAGTCAATCGACTTATCGCTAGACCGGATTAAACAAGGATTTGTAAGTCTATTGCACAAAGAGCCAGATGTGTTGATTGTTGAAGGGGCAGGGGGCTGGCGTTTACCGCTTGGCAATAACGAACAAGGTCATCCGACATTTTTGTCTGATTTTGTGGCTAATCAAAACCTCGCTGTTATTTTGGTGGTAGGTATGCGATTAGGGTGTTTAAATCATGCCATGCTAACTGCGGATAGCGTGCGTCAACACGGTTTAAAAATAGTGGGTTGGGTTGCCAATACTTTGGATCCTGATATGCCATTTTTAAACGAAAACATTGAATCCTTAAAGCTTTTGTTGCGTGCGCCCCTAATCGCTACTTTGCCTCGATTAAGTGACCCAAGCGAAGCTGCCACTCGGCTTAATTTGTCTTGCTTGGTTTAAGTACGGTCTAGCGCTTGCCAAATCGAGCCATACAATGGTAAAACACAATGAAATCAATTTAATAACGTATGGGAGTTGCTGATATGGCAAATAGTGATACCTCGGTGTTATTTGTGTGTTTAGGTAACATTTGCCGCTCTCCAACCGCAGAAGCGGTGTTTAAGGAAAAAATAAAAAACAGCCAACTCAGGATTGATATCGATTCTGCCGGAACAATGGGCTATCACATTGGTGTGACCCCAGACGAACGAGCAAAGGCGGTTGCACAAGAGCGTGGCTATAATTTTAAAGGCATAAAAAGTCGCAAAGTGGTGCTTGAAGACTTTGAAAAATTTGAATATATCCTTGCGATGGATAAAGAAAATCTTCGCCATTTATTAGAAATGTGCCCGGCTGAATATCAGCATAAAGTGGTGTTATTTATGCAATACGCAGACTCCGATGTTGAAGAAGTGCCAGACCCCTATTATGGCGGTAAGCGGGGATTTGAGTATGTACTTGACCTTATCGAGTTGGCGTCTGATGGTTTACTTATTTCAATAGCATCACGATTTGCAGTCCGTTAAAACAAACAAAGACAAGCATAAAACCTACTTAGGTGGTTTTTTGCTGGTGCTAATGTGTAGTGTGCTTTTAGTGCTATTTGATGGCTTGAGTGCGCCTTGGCAAAACGAATTAGACCAACAAATTATCATTAAACTGCGTTTGCCTTTGGTTATCACGGCTTGTTTGGTTGGCGCTGCGTTATCGATTAGTTCGGCCAGTTTACAAGTTTTACTGCACAATCCTTTGGCTGACCCTGGTATTATCGGTATTACCAGTGGTGCCAGTTTGTGTGCCGCTTTATTTTTATTATTGGGTGGGGGGCTTGCGCCTAATATTCTTCAATATCTCCTTCCTCTTAGTTGTTTCATTGGCGCCATCATCTCTACTATTTTAATTTTTTCCGTTGCGCGCAGATTAGCCGCTAATCATGCCTCTGTCATTTTGGCTGGTATTGCGATATCGACTATCAGCGGGGCAGTAGTTGCATGGTTACACTTTTTTTCAGATGCCCAGTCAATGCGAAACTTAACGTTTTGGTTGATGGGAAGTCTGCATCAGGCAGATTGGCCTATTTTATTTTTTGCCGCCCCCTTACTCGGGGGATTGATTGCGTACTTGATGAAGCAAGGGCGAGCGTTAAATTGGTACTATTTTGGTCAAAATAGCGCGCAGTTGGCGGGCTTAGATGTGCATAAATTTCAAAACAAGATGTTGTTGGTATGCGCGCTGAGTGTTGGAGCTGCAGTGTCGCTCGCAGGTTCAATTGCCTTTGTGGGGTTATTAGTGCCTCATTTACTGCGGAATTTTTTTGGTTATGACAATCGTTTCATCCTGCCAGCTTCCGCTATCTTGGGCGCATGTTTATTGTTATGGGTAGAGCTCGCTACGCGTTGGTTCATGGGGATTAGTTTACCGGTATCGATGATTACCGCTAGTTTAGGCGGCCCCATTTTTCTCTATTCTGTTGCACGTTTAGGTAAGAAGCGTCACTAACATGGTAAAGTTTGAAAAATTGAGCGTAACAGGGCGGTTAAATGCGGTTTCTGGTCATGTTGATAAGGGCGACTTTATACACGTACTTGGGACTAATGGCGCGGGGAAATCGTCTTTACTAAGTGCTATCGCAGGTTTGCTGGAACTGGATAGCGGCCTTGTACTGTTAAATGGTCTCAGCATTGTCGATTACAGCTTACCGCAACTGGCTAGCTTTCGCTGTTTTCAAGAGCAGCAACAAAGTAGTGCGTTTGCTTTAACAGTCTCAGAAGTGTTGTACTTCTTTAGCGAGTGCTACGACTTACCTGACGACTTGGAAGATGCCCTTGAATTAACAAACCTGATGCATAAACCCCTTAATCAACTCTCGGGTGGTGAAGCAAGGCGGGTACATATTGCTCGGACACTGCTTCAAGTATGGCCCGCTATTAAACTGGGGCAGGCAATTATTTTATTAGACGAGCCGACTCAGGGCTTGGATTTTAAACATCAACATTTACTGTTTAGCTTATTGGCTCGCCTAAGTGACTCAGGTAGTGCGGTGGTGGTGAATCACCACGATTTAAATTTGTGCCAGCAATATGCCAATAAAATATGGTTGCTCCAACAAGGACAGATCGTGAAAACAATGGGGTCTCTGCAGAGTATTAGCAATGATGATTTATCTCACATCTTTAGCTGCGGTATTCGATTTGCAATTGATGAAGCTGGCAATAAGATATTTCAAACTTATCTAGAATAGTGCATGTTCTGATTGCTTTCGTTTATCATACCCTCTAACGTCTGATGCAGCCCTTTTACTGTAAATGTTTAGGCTAATTATTATTGAAAACCGAATAAGGAAACATTGTGAGCCAGTGGCAACCCGATAGTTGGCGTGCAAAGCCGATTTTGCAACAACCAACGTATGAAGATAAACAACAATTAAGCGCAGTTGAACAAAAGTTAAAGAGTTATCCACCTTTAGTCTTTGCCGCCGAAACTCGCCAATTATTTAAGCAACTTGGCGCAGTAGCCGAGGGCAATGGATTTTTATTGCAAGGTGGCGATTGCGCTGAGTCGTTTAATGAATTTAATGCGCCTAAAATTCGCGATACCTTTAAGGTTATCTTGCAAATGGCCATTGTTTTGACCTTTGCAGGCCGTTGTCCGGTTACTAAAGTCGCGCGTATGGCAGGCCAATATGCCAAGCCTCGCTCTGGTGACTTTGAAACGATCGATGGCATAGCCTTACCCAGTTATCGTGGCGATATTATTAACAGTTTTGAGTTTACAGAAGCGGCTCGTCGACCCGATCCACAAAGAATGTTAGAAGCCTATAATCAGTCTGCTGCGACCTTGAACTTGTTGCGCGCTTTTGCTCAAGGCGGTTTAGCTGATTTGAACGAGGTGAACCGTTGGAATATGGCGTTTGTGGATAATAATCCATTAAAAGAACGCTATCAGGATATCGCTCAGCGTATTCAAGAGTCACTAGAGTTTATGAGTGTGATGGGGATTAATCCCACCAATACGCCAACCTTGCATGAAACGTCTTTGTTTACTTCTCATGAAGCTCTATTGCTTAATTACGAGCAAGCCTTAACCCGTATCGACACCCTAAGCGGCAACTGGTACAACTGTTCGGCGCACATGCTGTGGATTGGTGAACGTACGCGTCAACTTGATCATGCGCATTTGGAATTCTTCCGTGGTATCCATAACCCAATAGGGGTCAAAGTGGGTCCAAGCATGGGCGATGACGAATTAATTCAATTAATTGACGCGCTTAACCCACAGAATACTGCGGGGCGTTTAACGCTAATCACCCGCATGGGTGCAGATAATCTCGAGAAGAATCTCCCACGATTGTTACGCCGTGTTAAACAAGAAGGCCGCAAAGTGGTGTGGAGTTCTGATCCGATGCACGGTAACACTATTAAAGCTTCTAGTGGTTTTAAAACGCGAAATTTTGATGCTATCTTGCGTGAAATTCAGCAATTTTTTGCCGCACACAAAGCAGAAGGAACTCATGCTGGAGGTATTCATCTTGAAATGACTGGACAGCATGTGACTGAGTGCACAGGTGGGGCATATCAAATCAGTGATGATGACTTAGCCCAAGCATATAAAACCCAGTGCGACCCACGATTGAACGCCGACCAAGTGTTAGAAATGGCATTTTTGGTAGCCGATCATTTACGCGTAAAATAATAAGTCCGCTTTACGTGCAGGAGTGCAGCACATTGATTGCACTCTTACCCCCTTTAATGGTATAAATGCGAATTGTTTGCATTTGTAGCTTTTATTAAGGTGCTTGTATGACGCTTTGGGAAATTAAAAATAAACAATCAGCAATGATTGATAGTCTTGATGCCACTTTAGTACCTGCAATTGGGCAGCGCCTAAACGAAATGGGGTTTGCCAGTGGGCAGTTAATTCAATGTTTACGCCGTAGCCCGCTAAAAGGCCCTTTGGTTTTGCAACTAGGTGATTGTGTGTATTCTTTGGAGCAAAGCATCGCCACACGCATCAATATCACCGCTGCGTAATACATATCATCGTTTTATTTTTTCAAACGAAAGACGCAGTAATACCACAGCAAATTTCTCAGTGTTGATACGTTAAGTATTGCAATTAAACACAGGTTTTAAGGCAGTTAATGAAAAATATCATCTTGGTTGGTAAACCCAACTCAGGCAAGAGCTTATTATTCAATCAATTAACCGGAATGCGTCAAAAAGTAGCTAATTTCCCAGGCGTAACGGTAGAGCTCAAAAGTGGAAAGTTTGATCAGTATCAACTGGTTGATTTTCCTGGTACCTATTCTTTACAAAGCCTTTCTCGCGATGAAGAGCTAGCTATTGCTAAGTTGCATGAAGCGATGCATAGCGATGACACCTCGTTGATTGTATGTAACTTGGATGCTACTCGTTTAGAACGTAGTTTGGTGTTTGGCTTGCAGGTCAGAGATCTTGCCTTTCAACATAACAAAGGCCTTATATTTGCCTTAAATATGATCGATGAAGTCTCTCGTTTTGGCCATCATATTGATACCGAACAACTCGCACAAGACTTAGGTTGTAAGGTGCATGCTCTTTCGGCCAAAACCTTACTTGGCTTACATGAGTTTAGACTTGCCTTGCTCGATGCGGCTCAACATCCGCAAGATTTCATCCCGCTAAAAACAGAAGAGGCAAGCCAACCCGTATTGGAAATCAGTCGAAAATTATCTCAGCAATATGGCATAAAAGCGGATGTAGTACTGAAAAGACAAAACAAAATAGATGACTTTTTGCTGAATAATGTATTTGGTGGTTTAATCTTTTTAGTCATTATGTTCCTGTTATTCCAGAGTATTTTTACTTGGGCAAGTCCTTTAATGGATGGTGTTGAAGCCATCGTTGGCCAGTTAGCTGCACTGTCTAGTAGTGTGTTACCGCCTGGGGTTGTTAATGATTTTGTTACTGATGCGCTCTTTGGCGGAGTAGGATCATTTTTAGTCTTTGTGCCACAAATTATGGTACTGACCTTGGTCATTGGCCTATTAGAGGATACTGGTTACTTAGCTCGTGCAGCGTTAATTTGCCATAAACCGCTAAGCTTTTTTGGTTTATCTGGCAGAAGCTTTATTCCTTACTTATCAGGCCACGCATGCGCTATCCCTGCGATATTTGCCGCGAGAACCATCGAGTCACCGCGCAAACGCCTAATTACCATGATGACTATCCCTTTGATGTCATGTTCTGCTCGTTTGCCAGTTTATGCGCTATTAATAGCGGTGCTGGTCCCTGAAACGCAATACTTAGGTGGTTTACTTAACTTACAGGGGATTACGTTTTTCATTTTGTATTTCATCGGGATTTTAACCGCCTTATTAGTGAGTACTTTGCTTAACAAACTCACTGACATGAATACAGATCAGGCTGAAATGCCCTTTATTCTAGAATTGCCCACTTACCGATTACCGCACTGGAAACCCCTTATTCACCGCGTATTAACCAGTGCTAAGCAGTTCATTAAACGAGCTGCGCCAGTCATTTTTATGGTTTCTGTGGTTATTTGGTTTTTGGGCTATTTTCCGCAAAACGGTGACTTACAGTCTTCGTATTTGGCAATGCTAGGCCATTGGATTGATCCGATATTTACGCCTTTGGGTTTGGATTGGCGTTATGGCGTGGCTATTTTAGTCTCGTTTTTAGCCAGAGAAGTTTTCGTTGGTGCACTGGGTACTTTGTTTGGTATCGAAGGAGCGGATGAAAATATTGCTGGACTGGCTGCAAACATTCAAAGCGATGGTTTGGCTTTAGGGGCTGGAATTGGTCTGATGCTGTTTTACGTCGTAGCGTTGCAGTGTGTTGCTACAGTAGCGACAATTAAAGGCGAAACAGGCAGTAAAAAGATCGCTTGGGGCTTATTTGTTGGTTACGGCCTTCTTGCCTATTTCTTGGCGTTCTTGGCCGCAACGTTTATTTAAACCTACAGTAGCAGGCTGTCGTCGATTTTAATAAACTCGTCGGCAGCATTCACTAAAGAGTTTGCTGTGAGTTGGGGAACGCCATAGACCACCGTTCTGCATTGATGTTTATGCTTTAAAGTAGCGAGCAGTAAATCAAAGTCTCCATCACCAGAGAGCAAAACCAAACAATCAATATCTTTTGCTGCTTCAAGGGCGTCGATAGTAATGCCTACGTCCCAATCTCCTTTCGCCGAGCCATCACTACGTTGGATAAAGGGTTTTAATTTTACGTTGAAACCGATGTGCTTCAAGGCATTTTGAAACTTACCTTGTTGCATATCTCCTTTGTCTATTGCGTAAGCATTGGCGATAACTATCTCTCCTCGTTGACTAAGTTGCTGCCAAAACTCTCGGTAATTAAATTGTTTGGCGAAAGCGTCGCGAGTGGTGTAGTAAATATTTTGCACATCGACAAGTACTGCAATTTTGAGCATAAGGATTAGAGGATCAGTAAACTACGGAAGGCGATGATAACACGCTAAACAAGATAGATTAGTTTTATCATTAATAAGGCTTGCTAATAACCTCCATTCATCATAGACTGCTTGCGACTTGTTTATCCTCTCACCAAACAAGTCTTCAATGTATTGTCTTTCTCTGATCCAGTCGACCAACATTAAAAAAATAACAAAGCTGAATTATTGTACGGCGAGCTCGTGAGCGTAAAACAGGATGATTTTTCCTTGTAGCTCATACAGATAAAACCTTAATAGCGTTATCGTCAACACTATAGTGAAGCTTCTTTTTAGTTTTTGATAAACCTTGTTTGTATTGATTAATACGAGACAGTGGCTTATCTGTAAAATAGAGTTTTATTATGTCATTTACTACCTATCACGGTACTGATATCCGTGTAGCGTGCCCAGTGCATGCAATATCTGTTAACAAACACAAAGTGGCGTTTGCTGACCAATTTGGTCAAAAGTTGAATGTTTTTACTTCAACCCAAGAAGCGAAAGCGTTTGTATCTTGGTTACTGACGATTCATTAATCGTTGTGAATACCAAGCAATAAGAAACCGGATTAATTCCGGTTTTTTATTGCCTATTTAATCCTAGTAAAATATTTAGGCTTGGCTGGCTAAATAGCTCTCGTAATCACCTTTAAAATCAATGACCTTACTTGGTGTTATTTCGATAATACGCGTGGCGAGAGACGATACAAACTCTCGATCGTGACTAACAAAAATCAAGGTGCCTGGGTAGTTTTCCAAGGCCAAGTTAAGTGACTCAATAGATTCCATATCTAAGTGGTTAGTAGGTTCATCCATGACTAAAATATTGGGTTTTTGCAACATAAGCTTGCCAAAAAGCATCCGTCCTTGCTCACCACCAGAGATAACCTTCACAGACTTATTGATTTCGCTTTGCGAAAATAATAAACGCCCCAGTGTGCCTCTGATAACCTGTTCATCATCTCCTTCTTGTGCCCATTGATACATCCATTCAACCAGAGACAAGTCTTTTTCAAAATCTGATGCATGATCCTGCGCATAATAGCCTATGTTTGAATTTTCCGACCATTTGACTTCCCCAGTGGATGGCGCAACCTTTGACATTAAACAATTCAATAAAGTGGTTTTACCTACACCGTTAGCACCGATCACGGCGACACGCTCACCAACTTCTACCATTAGATTTAGATTTTTAAACAATTGCTCATCAAATGATTTCGATAATTCAGTCACTTCTAGCGCTTGACGATGCAGCTTTTTACTTTCTTCAAACCGAATAAAAGGGTTTTGACGACTAGAGGGTTTAACGTCATCCAATTTTATTTTATCTATCTGTTTAGCGCGACTGGTCGCTTGTTTCGACTTAGACGCATTGGCAGAAAAGCGACTAACAAAGGTGCGTAACTCGGCTATTTGCGCTTTTTTCTTCGCATTATCGGCCAATAAACGTTCGCGCGCTTGAGTAGACGCGGTCATATATTCATCGTAATTACCAGCAAACAAACGGATCTCGCCGTAATCTAAATCGGCCATATGCGTGCAGACTGAGTTTAAGAAATGTCGATCGTGCGAAATGATGATCATGGTGCAGTTACGTTCGTTCAATATGGTCTCTAACCAACGGATCGTATTAATGTCCAAGTTGTTAGTGGGTTCATCTAACAACATGATGTCAGGATCTGAAAACAACACTTGAGCAAGTAACACCCTTAATTTCCAACCTGGGGCTATTTCACTCATTAAGCCATAATGTTGCTCTACCGGAATACCTACTGCGATAAGTAATTCACCTGCTCTCGCTTCTGCCGTATAACCATCCATTTCGGCAAACTCAGACTCAAGTTCAGCAACACGAATACCATCTTCCTCGGTCATCTCTGGATTAGCGTATATCGCGTCTCTTTCGGCTTTTACCGTCCAAAGTTCAGTGTGACCCATAACAACGGCATCAATAACGCTATATTCCTCATAAGCGAACTGATCTTGTTTTAACTTACCAATACGTTCACCCGGATCGGTAGACACATTGCCTGCTGAAGGCTCTAAGTCACCGCCTAAAATTTTCATAAAGGTGGATTTACCACTGCCATTGGCACCAATTAAACCATAACGATTATTGTTGCCAAATTTAACGGATACATTTTCAAATAGTGGCTTTTCGCCAAATTGCATGGTGATGTTTGCGGTACTTAGCAAGGTAATAATTCCAAGGTTAGATAGTGAGAAAGTGCGTTAACTGCGCGATGTTTACAAAGCGGCAGAAAATTTGGCGCATATTATGCCACAAAATAAACCGGCCTGCTAAAAATTAGGCCGGTTTATTGGGAAGAGGAAAGGGAGTTAGTTGCTGCTTAAACAGCTACCTGAGCTTCTGCTTGGATAAATTGAATTTATCAATGCTGTTAAAGTATCCCATTGGTGGGCCATCTCATCAGCTTGATTTTGACTCAGTATTGCACCATTTTTTTTCATGCGGTCTTCTTCTACCTTGTTGTAGTGAAAAATCGTCATGTCTATAGTGCCATTGCCCTTATACGCTTCGTATAGGTTATCGATATTTTTTTGTGAATCGTCGACAAACACGATCGCTTTGAACTGTCGCTGCATTTTACTTAGTAGGTAATCAAGCATTGCGCCTTTATTCATACCAGAGGTCATCATGATACCTTGCATATACGTCATTTCTCTTGGGATAAACTCTCGTAGAAGTGGCGCGTCTTGGCCTATTGGGCTCAATGCCGTAACACTGAGATCAATGCCTGCACGAGACAATTCACGTTCAGTTGCGGAGCGCGTTTTAGGCGAGCGAGAGGTTAAGGCAAATACGGTAATACCTTGCTGTTGCCAGTCGTTAATCATCGCAGGTAAGGCAGATTCAGTCAGCACCATCGGACTAAGTTCGTATAATAAACTAATGCTGTCTTCAAACAAACATTGTACTTTTTGCTCTTCACGGGGTTTTACCGCTAAGCTACCGCGTTGCCATTGATACCAAATATCGCCACCCAAATCACTTTCACTGGTCAATAGGGTATTGTCAATATCAACGACCACTAAGACATTATCACTGTTATACCGAGTGGTTTTTTGCTTTATGGTTTTTACCACATCCTTAAATGCATGGGTTTCTTGTACAACTACGCCAGATTGTTCTGGCTGAGGAGAGTTAGCACAGGCACTAACACTTAAAAGGAGTAAAATAAGTAAAAGGGATTGTTTCATTCGTAGCTCAATATCTTCTTCTAGTTTAATAATTTAAGGCGTGTTTGTAGTGTGCTATAGAAAGAGCATTGTAACCATTAAAAGCTTGCAGTTGTATGACAATAAGCCCATGAATTGATTCGATAATTGCCTTGTCATACATGCAATTCGTTAACCAGTGCTGCGATGTTGCACCAGCCACGTACTTGCTGTTTAAGATGGTTAAGCCGCCGAACTCCGTCTACACATTTAAGGTGCTTTTTAATAGGGGGTAGGGCAGTGATGAACTAAAATGCCAGCTTGATAACCAAGGGCCTCAAACTGGCTAGGCCGACACCTTATTGATCTAGTGGAGTATTAAAATCTTCGGATAACTCGAAGTCCCCAACTACTGAATTGACTTTATCATCAACAAAGGTAATGGTGAGCTCTTTACGGAAGTCCTCTCCACGCTTTTTCATCCCTCTTTTCATTTGATACAAATAGTACCAAGTGTCGTGGTTGAACGAGTCTTCAACTACAGGTTTACCTAATACATAGATAACCTGTTCTTTAGTCATATCAATGCGTAATTTTTTAACGTCTTTGTCGTCTAAAAAATTACCTTGTGGTACATCAATACGGAAAATCCAATCAGCACAAGCTGACAACATAAACGTGGCGCTTAACACGACCAATAAATTTCTGAACTTCATTATTATTTAGTATCTCGGCGTTTAAAAAATGACCTATCGGCGACACCTATTTAAAATAAGCGTCGCATCCTAACCCAGCCGAGTTCAAGCAATCAATGCTTAATTACTATGAATTACTGATTTGCAGTAATTCTTTTGCATTAGCAATTGCTGACTCAGTCAAAGTATCCCCAGCTAATAGACGTGCTAATTCGTCAATTCGTTCATTTTCTTCTAAACAAATCATGTGAGTTTCTGTTGTTTGTTCATCACTGAATTTCGCGACAAACATTTGATTGTGTGCTCTGGCAGCCACTTGAGGTAAGTGAGTCACACAAATAACTTGAGTCTGTTCGCCTAATTTACGCAATAACTGCCCCACGATAGAAGCGGTTGCACCACTTATTCCACTGTCAACTTCGTCAAAAATCATGGTGGCTACTTGACTATTACCGGAGCCAATAACTTGGATCGCCAATCCAATACGGGATAACTCGCCGCCTGACACGACTTTTTCAAGATCATCCATCGCTTGACCTTTATTAGTCGACACTTTAAAGCGTACTGCGTCTAAACCAAGTTTATGGGGAACATTGTCAGTAATATGCTGAACATCAATAGCAAATTCAGCGTCTTTCATGTTCATTTTTTGAATATGTTGTTGTACTTGCTTGGCAAAATTAAGCGCAGCTTTTTGTCGAGAATCACTGAGTTTTTTAGCGGCTAAATAATAGGCTTGTTCGCTCTGTCTTAATTGCAGCTCTAATTCTTCTAATAAATCATCCTCTTTCATTAGCCCTTGGTATTCATTGCTTAGTTGTTGATGAAAGTCATAAAGTTCTTCTGCAGGGACATGGTGTTTTCTTGCTAAATCAAGCGCCTGTGAAAAACGCGCCTCGACGGTTTGCATTCGCATCGGATCAATTTCAAGTTGGTCGGTATAAGCACGAAGTTCTTGAGCCGCTTCTTCAATTTGAATTGCCGCTTCGTTTAGCATATTTACAATGGGCCCTAAACTTTGATCATGCTCTTGCAACTCTGCCAAGCGTTCTAAACTGTTTTGCACCGCCGACAAGGCGTTAAATTCGTCTGCCTCATATAACTGATGAAAACTAATTTGCGTTTGCTCAAGCAGGGTTTGACTGTGGCTTAATTTTTTATGATCAATCTCAAGTTCGTTAAATTCACCATCGGCTAGGGCAAACTCATCAAGCTCTTGAATTTGATAAGCCAATAATTGACAGCGGTCAGCTCGTTGTTGCTGGCCTTCTTCAAGTTGCTGATAGCGTTTTTGCTGCTCTCGCAATTTTTGATATGTTTGTGCTACCGCTTGGAGTAAGTTTTGGTGATCCGCTACTCCATCAAGCAAATTGCGTTGTTGCTCACTTTTCAGAATAAGCTGATGGGCATGTTGACCATGAATGCTCAGCAGATTACTGCCTAAGTCTTTTAATTGCTGCAAGGAAACGGGTATACCGTTTACAAAGGCTTTTGAACGACCTTCAGCAGATATCACTCGCCTAATTAAACATTCATCTTCGTCAGCCAATTCATTTTTTTGCAGCCAGGCCTGTGCCGCTTGCAATTTAGTAATATCAAAAAAGGCACTGACTTCGGCTTTATCTGCGCCCGTTCGCACCATGCCGCTATCAGCCCTTTCACCGAGGCATAGGCCGAGTGCATCAACAGAAATAGACTTACCTGCACCAGTTTCACCAGTGATGGCGGTCATACCGTTTGAAAAATCAACGTCTAAGGTTTTTACGACTGCAAAATTTCGGATCGATAAGTGAGTGAGCATAATTCTTAATAGTGGTTATATATACAGTAACTGTAAATATAACCATGAGTATGCATACTGTCCAGTACTAACAAAAAATATCCTTGTTTTTCTGTTGGCCCGTCATTTAATACAGTTTGGTACCCCAATTGAGCTTAGTGCGTAAGACGTTAAAATAGTTATAGTCTTTGGGGTGGATAAGAGATAAGCGGTTTGGATTTTTTCGAATAATAACTTCGTCGCCGGGTAGCACTGTCAACACAATATGGCTGTCGCAACTAACCTGCAGATTATCGCGATTTTCAGGTGATATCTTCATTTTTACCGTACTGTTGGCGTCAATGACAATGGGACGGCTGCTCAGGGTGTGCGGAAACATTGGGACTAGGGTTAAGGCGTCGAGGTTGGGCGTGAGTATGGGGCCACCGCCAGATAACGAATAAGCAGTTGAACCTGTTGGTGTGGCAACGATCAAACCATCTGAACGTTGACTATAAACAAAGATATCATCTAAATACACTTCAAACTCAAGCATGTGCGCTACTTTGCCGTGGTGAAGTACCACTTCGTTGACGGCCGAATCTTTACTTTGCATTTTGCCGTGTCTAAACACCTCGACTTCAAGTAAAAACCGCTGCTCGGTGATGCATTCGCCATTGAAAATACTGTCAAGTTGTTGTTCAAAGTCTTCGGGGTTAATGTCGGTTAAAAAACCTAAGTTACCCCGGTTAATACCCACAACTGCAACGTTGAATTCGGCAAGTACCCTTGCAGCACCCAGCATATTGCCGTCACCACCTACTACAATAGCAAGATCAGCTTGTTTGCCAATTTCTTTAATGCTGGCTGATTCAAAGCCATTTGAATCAAGTTTATTAGCTGTGTTTTCTTCAACTAGAATGCGGCATCCGCGCTTTTTTAAATAAACAATGATGGCCTTAAAGCTAAGATTAGCGCCTTGGTGCGCTTGTTTGCCAATTAAGCCTACTGTTGAGAATTCCATATATAAACATCAAAAATAACCATTCGGTAGTATAATCATGGCTGTTAAGGAATGTCATAACTTTATGTTAACTAAACTTAAAAAAACGGTTTAGTTGCATTGGCGTAGGATTCGATTGACTCGCTGATAGTGATGTTTTTATAGTGTCTCAAACGAAATTAAATATAAGAAGTAAACATGGGTCCATTAATGATTGATGTGTCGGGTTATGAACTGACGCATGAAGAAATTGAGATGTTGGATCATCCTCTGATTGGCGGTTTGATTTTATTTAGTCGTAATTTTTATGATCAGGCTCAGCTCAGTGATCTCATTAAACACATTAGACAATCTTGCCGCAACGACATCATTATTGCTGTCGATCACGAAGGGGGCAGGGTACAGCGCTTTAGGCAAGGTTTTAGCTTAATTCCCGCTATGGGTAAACTCTTCCCCTTAAATAGCGACCGCGAGCCCGTTAGTATCGAACAAAGTAATCGCTGGGCTGAACAATTTGGCTGGTTAATGGCCGCTGAATTACTGGCGTTTGACATCGATATTAGTTTTGCACCCGTGCTAGACATCAATGGTAACTCACAAGTCATTGGCGACCGAAGTTTTCATCAGCAGCCTCAACATATTGTCAGGTTGGCCAGTGAATTTATTCGGGGGATGCACCGAGCAGGAATGAAAGCCACAGGTAAACATTTTCCTGGTCACGGTAATGTGTTGGAGGACTCTCACATTGCGATGCCTGTTGACAGGCGCAGCCGTGAAGAAATAATGCGTATTGATATGCAAATATTCAAAGATATTCATCAACAAGGTTTGTTGTCTGCAGTCATGCCTGCTCATGTTATTTACCCGGAGGTAGACGCGTTACCGGCTGGTTTTTCTAAGACTTGGATTGGCCAAATTTTACGTCAAGAATTGGCGTTTGATGGTGTGGTATTTTCCGATGATTTATCCATGCAAGGGGCTAAACAAGTGGGTGATATAATCACTCGTGTTGAGTCTGCATTAGCAGCGGGGTGTGACATGGCGCTGGTATGCAATGATCCCGCTAGTGCCATGGCTGCGATTGACGGCTTACCCAGTAATTTAGTGGTCAGTGAGCGTCCAGCCTCCTTGAAAAAAAGTCTCAGCATGAGTTTTAAACAATTAAAACAAACTGATGCCTTTCAAAATGCGCAGCGCAGTCTTGAGCAGTTTAATGAGTTAATGACTCGATAAAATGTTTACTTTGCAAAAGCATTTTCTCTATGCTGCGGCTTCTCATTTAGGCTATTGAAATAATCGCTAGCCTACAATGCTTGGCACTCTTGTTGCTTCAACGCTTCGTCAGTAAATGACAAGACAACAATAACAATACGCAACAATATTGAGGATAAAGGCAGATGAAAATTATTATGTGGGCAAGTGCAGGTTTATTATTTGCTTCGAGCGTATTCGCAGATAGTTTTAGTTGGGGAGAATTAAAGCGAGAAAGAATAGATTTAAAACTGCCCTTGTTAACGATCCAAGGAGAGAAAGGTCTTTTAGCCTGTGGTTACATTAATGCCGCTACCTGTGACAAAACGGGTGAAGCTTGCGCTATCGTGTCAGGGGTAAACGACCATAATGAAATGTTAAATAAACCGGTTGTGGCTCTATCGTCTGCGGCTAAAACCTTAGGTGTAGAATTAGGCATGTCAGGCGCACAGGCTTTAGATTTACTGCGTTAATTCAGCCTGCGGCTAAGGTTTCAAGCTGCATTCTCGATGGCCGAGCGTATTTTTTATCAAGTAGACTACCGCGCCAAAACTGTTGATTATGCATGCTTGCAGTCACTTCTCGAATTAGTTCAAATACCGAAATGACCGCAACATCCTGGGATTTTTTTTCAATCATTTGTAAATAGACATCTCGCTGCAAGGCGGGTTGTACAATATTGATGGCGCGGATTTGATTGCTCGATTCTAGGTGAAAAGCACCAGAAGAGGGCAAGACCGCTAAACCAAAACCTTGAGTAACGTAGTGCAAAGTGGTCATAAGTTGGCCAAAGGCGTTTTTAGGTTTCAGTTTGATACCACTTTTTTGCGCTTGTTCTGTGAGTAGGCGATACATGGCATCTTGCTCAACGGGCATAAAAATATCGTAATGTTGTAAATCTCTAAAATGAATAGAGCCGTACAGGGCTAGTTCACTGTAAGCAGGATTTTTTGGATGATGTGAGATATACAGGTAGAGATTTTCTCTTATTAACGGTATTGAACGCTGTGTTGCGTTTATTCCGGCAGGATTAAAACTCAGGGCTATATCAACTTCTTCATCATTAAACCATTGCTCTACTGCCATAGAGGGCCCTATCCTAAAGCTCAATTCAACATTGGCAAAACGATGCTCTAATTCGGTTAGCAATTCAATCGACAATACGTTGCAACAGGATTGGCTTAGCCCCACCACCACCTTACCTTTGCAATCCTTTTTACTGCCCATCAGATCAGCTTTGGCTGCATTGATTTGAGTTAAAATAATGCGAGCATGCTCTTCAAAGCAGCGACCTGCTTCAGTAAGCTCTACGCCGCGAAAATCCCTTTCAAACAACTTAATTTTTAACTCATGCTCTAAATTTGCCAACTGTAAACTTATCGCCGGTTGCGCAACATCCAACTCTCTGGCTGCTGCGGTAATACTGCCTTGTTCGGCTGTCGCTAAAAAATACTGCAACTGTTTAGTATTCATTACTTACCTAGTTAAAGTGAATCGCTCGTCAATGTTTGATAGCACGATTAACTGCCCTGTAAGTAATCGTTAATCCTAAACTGTTGGTGCGTTAGCTAACAAACAATACAAAAATAGTGCCAAAAAAAATAAATGCCGTGGCTGCAGGGCGATGGTGCGCCTGTTAGATCCATTTTAATTCCCCTTAATACAACAGATTATTGACGACTATTTTACGAGATTTTAAAGGGTATAAAAAAAATATAGAGCCCTACCACATTAAACTGCGTTCTGTCCTAGGGCGAGTCTGGTTAGCATAAAGCTCTGTTTTGCAGCGTGTTTTTTTTAACCACCAAATATTAGGATGTAGTTTTAAGACCTATGCTAAATATAACTCGTAGACAATTTCTCACTTATGTTGGTGCGGCAGGTGGCTCTTCTGCCTTACTCAAAGCCAACCTAGCACTGGGTTTGATGCATGACGACCCCTACGCCGGTCCGGTTACTGTCAAGCCTGCTTCTAGTACCAATAAGCCTAGCGCGTTGATACTGGGTGCGGGTATAGCAGGGCTTGCTACGGCAATTGAATTAGAACGAGCTGGCTATCAAGTCACAATCCTTGAAGCGTCGCATCGGGCCGGTGGACGAAATTTAACCGTGCGTCACGGTGATAAAATTGATGAGATGGGCCAGCCGCAAATTTGTCAGTTTGATAAAGCCGAAAACCTGTATTTTAACTGCGGTCCTGCACGAATTCCGGGGCATCATCGCCGCTTATTGCACTATTGTAGAGCTTTGGGTGTGCCATTACAGATCAAAGCCAATAGTTGTAAATTAGCCTATTTTCACGACGACAAGGCATTTGGTGGTAAGCCCGTTAGACAAATTGACTATCACGCCGATGTGAGAGGCCTGATGGCTGAGTTGTTGTGGAAGTCGGCCGATGCTCATCAATACGATCAGTTGCTTAGTGAAGACGATGTCGCAAAGCTAATGAAGTTTGCGCGTCTTCATGGGGATTTAACCGAAGCGGGCAAATATGTAGGTACTGAGCGTGCAGGCTCGACCACTGATCGTATGTTGGAGTTTCCAAAACCCCATGCCCCCATTGAATTAAAAGCGATGTTAGATAGCAGCTTTTGGTATGGCGGTTTATTAGGGGCTGAGCTGTATGACTGGTGTGAGCCATTAATGGAACCAACCGGTGGTATGGATGGCGTAGTAAAGGGCTTTGTGCGTCATTTAAAAGCTAAGCCTGTATTACATGCGCAAGTTAAAAAAATCTACAATCAGGAAAATGGCGTAGAGGTTACTTACGAACAAAACGGCCAATTTCATACGATTCAAGCCGATTACTGCTTTAACAATATTCCTGCCTACTTTATGGCTGGCATTGAAAACAACTTCTCTTCAGTTTATCAAGCTGGGCTAGACAGCATCAAACGTGGCCATCTGTTTAAGATTGCTTATCAAATGAAAGAACGCTTTTGGGAAAAAGAAGGAATCTACGGTGGTATTTCTTATACCTCTGATCCGGTTGCCCAGTTGTGGTACCCCTCCCACGATATTCATGCACCAAAGGGCATCTTGTTAGGTGCCTACACGTGGGATCCTAAAGTCAGTGCTGCATTTGAAGCCATGACACCCGCTGAACGTTTACTTGCCGGTGCTAAATCGGGTGAAAAAATCCACCCTGGTTACAGCAAATACATCGAAAACGGCATCAGTATTCCTTGGGCACGAATGAATCACCAAATGGGCTGTGGCATGCGCATGAGCCCAGAAGATTGGGACAAGTACTTTCACGTATTGCAAAAACCTGAAGGCCGTCATTTTATGATTGGTGATCAAATCAGTCATCACAGTGGCTGGCAAGAGGGGGCTCTCGCATCAAGTGAACAAGCCCTCAATCAGCTTAATAAACTTCTCAGTGTAAATATCGACCATGGAGTTAACAGCCATGTTAGTTAAATCATTTTTAGTGTTACTCACCCTAGCAGCTATGTCTCAGTTAGCCGTCGCTGAAGAGACACCAACTCCCGAAGGCCTTGAGTATTGTACCGTGTGTCATGGTAGTCAGTTAAAAGGCAATGCCAATATTGGAGCCCCGCGCCTCAGCGGTTTGCCTCAGTGGTATATCGAACGCCAATTACTCAATTTTAAACAAGGGATCCGTGGTGCCCATAGCGACGATGATCGTGGTATGGAAATGCGTCCCATGGTGAGTGGCTTAAGTGTGGATGAGCTAAAAGCCATTGCCGCTTGGGTGGCCAAAACCGAATCAGATAAACCTAAAGCAACCCTAACTGCAGACAGTTCAGCGGGCAAAGCGCTTTATCAAAGCTGCGCCGCCTGTCATGGCGCACAGGGGGAAGGTAACAAAGCCATTGGAGCGCCGAGTTTAACCGGACTCAATGATTGGTATTTGGTCACTCAACTCAATCATTTTCGTCTCAATGTCAGAGGCGCGCAAAGCGCTGACACTTATGGTCAGCAGATGAAGGCCGCCAGTGTCATGGTGACTTCCGAGCAAGATGCGGCCAATTTAGCCGCCTATATTACCCAACTTAATTAGTTTACTAGGAGCTGTATATTCATGAAAAAATCTTTATCCCTTGCTACATCTGCCTTAGTCGCCGCTAGCACCTTGTTTAGTGTGTCGACTCTTGCTGATGTGACTCGTCATGCCTTACCTAACAATAATCCTTTTCCCATTTCTCGAGCGGTCGAAGTTAGTCCGGAAACCACATTGATCTTTCATAGTGGCATGGTACCAGGGCCTGTTAATCCAGAAGCAGAGCGCGGCAGCCGCGAATATTACGGCGACACTGAAACACAAGCTTTAAACGTATTTAAACGATTTGAAGAGTCGTTTAAAGAGCTTGGTGTCGGTTTTGGTGACGTCATTAAGATGCAAGTCTTCATGGTAGGCGACCCCACCATGGACGGCAAAATGGATTTTGGCGGGTTTATGAAAGCCTACACCTTGTACTTCGGCACTAAGGAACAACCCAACAAACCGGCCCGTTCTGCCTTTCAGATCGCTGGATTAGCCGGTGGGCCAAACATGCTTATCGAAATTGAAATGGTCATTGCCAAACCTAAATGAGAGATGAGCTCTAACGTTGACTAGGCGCTAGAGCATCCATTTAACCAGTAATTCTAGTCACACACTACCAAGCGCTACTATAAAAATAAGGGGAACACTATGCTTCAGCAATCTAAGCTAAATAAAGCAATAAAAACCAGCTTAATGACGTGGGCACTTAGCACAGTCGCCCTGTCGTCGGCCATGGCACAAGAAACACCAGATGCAGCCGCCGATGCTGAATCGTATGAAAAGGTGGTTATCACCGGTTCACGTGGTGCTCCGCGCTCTTTAGCAGATTCACCTGTACCCGTTGATGTACTCAGTGAAGATGATTTAGCGGGTGTACCATTTACTGATACTAACGATGTATTAAAAACCTTAGTACCGTCGTATTCATTGCAACGTCAACCTATTTCAGATGGTGCATCGTTTATTCGTCCGGCAACACTCCGTGGCATGCCGACTGACAAAACCCTCGTATTAGTGAACTCTAAACGTCGCCACCGTTCTGCATTAGTACAAATTGGTGGTTCAGGTACCCAAGGGCCAGATATCGCGACTATTCCTTCATCAGCTTTAAAAGGTGTTGAAGTGCTGCGTGACGGCGCTGCCGCACAATATGGTTCTGACGCTATCGCTGGGGTAATTAACTTTGTCTTAAAAGACAACGATGAAGGCGGTTCATTTTCACTTGAAACAGGCCAATACTACGAAGGGGATGGTGAGCAAATCACCATGACTGGTAACGTTGGTTTTGCCCTTGGCGACAAAGGATTTGTTAGCATATCAGCTGAATATGCTGATTCAAATTCCACCTCTCGTTCCGAGCAGTACTGTGAGTCATGGGCCTGTGTTGATGCCACAAGTCCTGATTTCTTGGGTGGTGGCTCGTTCGATTCGAGCCTCGCAGGTTACACTGAAGAGGGTTTTATCGCTGGTTTGGACGCTGCCAACTTAGGCGGAGAAGGAGTGGTACAGCCTTGGGGACAACCGAATACCTCGGGTACGCGTTTGTTTTTTAACAGTGGTTACGAAATCAGTGACAACATGAAGTTTTATGCTTTTGGTAACTACTCTGAAAGTGAAGGTGATGGCTCCTTCTACTATCGCTATCCTGGTAACGGCACAATTGAAAATATACGTGAACAAGATGGCTCGTTATACAGCCCACTGGAAAAATTCCCGGGCGGTTTCACACCACGTTTCTTTGGTGACATTACTGACTATTCTCTAGTAACTGGCCTTGAAGGTGAATTTGCTAACGGTATGACTTATGATTTCAGTGGTCGTTATGGCTCAAATGAAATCTCTTATACCCTTAAAAATACGATCAACCCTTCTATGGGCTCTGACTCGCCCACTTCTTTTACACCAGGGGATTTAATCAACGAAGAATTACAATTTTCGGCTGACTTTACCAAGTACTTTGATGCTGATTTGTACTCTGATGTCTTGGTTGCCTTCGGTTTAACTTACATGGAAGAAAGCTATGAGTTGGTTGGCGGTGATGAAGCTTCGTATTCTGCTGGCCCTTATGCTTTGCCCGATCCTTGGG
>NZ_JANQVQ010000142.1:0-10150 GCF_030730205.1 Paraglaciecola sp. | reverse complement strand
GGCGGTGATGAAGCTTCGTATTCTGCTGGCCCTTATGCTTTGCCCGATCCTTGGGGATTTTGTGAAGACGGCGCTGCAACGGCTGCGGGTTTAGGCGTTATTGCTAATGGTTCAAGCTTGGATTGTGCAAATACAGCAGATGCGGTTTATCAAGTGGTTGGTGTGGGTTCAAACGGCTTCCCGGGTTATTCGCCTGAGTATTCAGGCAAATACGAGCGCGATATGGCTGGCGTATACGTTGATGTAAGTTCTGACGTTTCTGAATCGTTGTTTTTACAAGGTGCAATGCGTTATGAAGACTACTCGGATTTTGGTTCAGAATTAGTGGGTAAAGTGGCTTTTAGATACACACTAAATGACGACTTTAATCTGCGTGGATCTGTGGGTACGGGTTTTAGAGCACCAACACCAGGTCAGCAAGGTACCACTAACGTGTCGACTCGTTTACCTAATGGTTTACCTGTTGCAACAGGTTTGTTTCCTGCAATCAGCCCAGTTGGTCAAGCCTTAGGTGCAGAGCCGCTGTCACCTGAAAAGTCTTTAAACTACGCCATAGGTGTTACAGGTAATGTCGATGCCTTGAATATCACCTTAGACTTTTATCGAATTGAGTTAGAGGATCGTTTTTACGCCGTATCAACTTTGGATGTATCGACAGATCCAACGAGTGGCGATGCGTACCAAAACTACTTAAAACTTGATGCAGCAGGCGTTGCTGGCGCAAACTCAATCGGTGGCGTTAACTACTTTCAAAATGCCTTCGATACGGTTACTCAGGGTATGGACTTAGTGGCAACTTACACCTTTGATGATACGGTTTTCACCACGTCATTAAACTATAACAAAACAGAAATTGACTCTGATGCTTCTGACTACTTAAATGCAGAAGATCAATTTGATGTAGAAAATGCCACGCCCGACTGGCGCGCGGTTATCTCTGCAAAACACAATTTCGATATGTTGAGTATTTTAGTGCGAGCCAATATTTATGGTTCTTACGAGAATGCAATTAACTCAGCGGCCACCACCATTCAAGAATATGGTTCAACGGTATTCTTTGATGTCGAGGCTAAGTATCAACTTACTGAAGACTTGAGTATCGCGGCGGGTGCGCGCAACATCTTTGATGAATACCCAGACAAAGATACCGGCGGTGATGACTGCTGTGGTAACGTTTACTGGTCAAGCAACATTGTTGACTGGCAAGGTGGTTATTACTATGCACGTTTAAACTACACGTTCTAATTTTTATTCAGACGCTGTCTAAATAAATATAAAAAGCCTGCCACGTTAAACTTGGCAGGCTTTTTCCGTTTTAGGGGCTGGCTTATTTAATTTCAGATGCTGAATATTACGTAAACGCTATAAAGAGGGCTCACACTTTAACATCAGATAAGCCAAGTTCATGATTCAGACTGCGCGCGACCACAAAAAAGTAGTCAGATAAACGATTAATAAACTGCAAACACACTTCAGGAACAGGGTGCTCTACCAGTAAGGCAACCAAGGTACGTTCCGCTCTACGCGCGACGGTACGACAGACGTGGGCTTGAGATGCAGCCATACAACCACCCGGTAAAATAAACGATACTTGAGCAGGTAAAACCAATTGCAGTTGGTCAATGTGGTGCTCAAGGCTTGCTACATCCTGTTGATTTAATTTACTTGTAGCAGAAACCGCAAAGCCAATTTGAAATAAACTCTGTTGAATGGCGGGTAACTGACTTGCCACAATGGAGTGAGGATGTGATTGCGTAATGTAACTAGTTAATAAACCCACGTGAGCGTTCAACTCATCAAGGGTGCCATAACATTCCAGTACTTGATCATCTTTGCTCAGTCTAACAACTTTATCCGCGTAGATTTGGGTTTGGCCTTTATCGCCGCCCTTAGTGTAAATTTTCATATTATTCCTTACTGCGAAACAGACTTATAACTGGTAATTAGGATTAATTACTGTTTTCAGGCTGATGTGGATCGTCCGGCCATTGATAGCGGGTGATATAGACCACCATGCCAAAAAGAGGATGATCGAAATAATGCAGTTGTTTGCTGATCACTCGCTTGAAATGTTTGACGTTGATGCTTTCGAGCTTATTGGCTTGGGTGTTTTGTTCTCCTAGCAATATCGTATTCTGTGTATTGGCTTTGTGTTGTAATGCGGCGTCAAATACGGGCTGTCGATAATCAAAACGACTGTCGATGTGCAAATACGGAGTGCGCCCTACGTTTTGCAAGTAGACCTTTAGCTCACCATCAAGCTGCCAAATCTCATTATCTCGCTGGTACACATAGTTAAGGGGCTTGTCGTTAGAAGATTCTGTTTTAGCCGTGACAAAAAAGGTTTCGAGATCTAAGGGCTCGTCTGACTGCTCTAATTGGGCATAGATATCGGCAAATAAGGCTTGATTGGCCATCATTGCCGCCCCCGTATTGTGATCAGCCAACTCTTGTTCACTCAGCGACGACAGCTCATCAGTAGGTTGATAAGGACTGTCTTGTTCTCTAAGGGCGTTATCGGCTTTTAAACGGCCCTCGATGGTAAAGGTTTTGCCGTAGTTTTGCCCCGCAAATAAACGTAGCGCTTTGGCCTTATTGCGGCCAAATTTCACCTCTTGTCGCCAACCAGCATAAAGTAAAGGCTGAAGGTCCCGTTGACGATTGATGCTGTTATATAAATTGCTTAAATTGAGCTCGCTTTGTGGAAGTAAAAAAGCCTGACCTTTGTGCTGCAAGCTACGACCATTGATTTTAACTGGTACCTTGGCAATATTTTGCAGGGAATTGGGATTTTCTGGAGGCGCTTTAAAGGGGTTTGCCAGTAAGGTCAGTTGCTCTTTAAATACACATGGAAGCTGCTTGGGTATTTGCCACTCCAGCCAATTTATCGATAAATCTTGTGCAACATATTCACTCTCGTTGCTTGCACGATTATCTGCAACAGGCAGCGTTTTGTTAAGAGCAACTTGCTGCGGAGGATTTACTACATTTGTTGCTTGTGTGGCAGCTAAGCTCGTGCTGTCATTGGCGCTCGCTTGCCCTGCTTTTATCTCTGTATCTTTCGGTGCAGGAAATATAAATCCTGTGTCGATTTGCTTTTGTTTTTCAGCACGACTTGATGCTAAGCAAAACGGCAAACCTGCTCGCAGATAGCTTAAGTCTGGACGTAAATACGGCGTCAGTAAATCCAAAGCGTTAGTCGGCTCTGCACTTATCGCTTGATGAGCAAACTTTTCTGATAAGGCGCTTAAATTTGAATCATGTTTGAAGATGATCACTTCAACATCAAACCACCAATCTTGCTCAGCAGCTAAGACATGATGATGGCATAAGCCGAAAGAGAGCCCTAGCAACAGCATCTTTGCCGCCTGTTTTAAGGGCGAAACCGGCACATATAAGGGAGATTGTTTGACTGAAGACATTAAGCGACTCTTGTTTGTTGGCTAAATTGCGTAAGCATATCTGAAACTAACTTAAGTCTATCTGCCCCTGATTGAGTAGGCACGTTAAATTTCAATTTTTGCGGGCCGTCTAATTTATAAATACGAGGTTGTGACTGAATAAGCCGTATAATAAAACCCGGATCAATCTTGGTTTGCTGTGAAAATTCAACCACACCACCAGTAGGGTAGGCCTCTACTTTATTGATACCAATGACTTTGGCTTGCAGTTTTAAATGGGCAATAGTTAACAGATTTTTAGCCGCCTCCGGTAATAGTCCAAACCGGTCGATTAGCTCTATTTGCAACTCGTTAATAGAGCGCTCGTCTTTGCAGCCAGCTAGTTTTTTATACAAGGAGAGGCGCGTATTCACATCACCAATATAATCATCAGGAAAAAGCGCCGGTATACGTAAATCAATATCGGTTTGGGTAGATAAGGCGTAATCTAGAGAAGGTTCGCGCCCTTCTTTTAAGGCTTCTACCGCTTGCTCTAGCATTTCCATATACAAGGTAAAACCAATACTGGATATTTGGCCTGACTGGTCATCCCCCAATAATTCACCGGCACCACGGATTTCTAAGTCGTGGGTTGCTAAGGCAAAACCTGCTCCTAAGGTCTCTAAAGACGAAATGGCATCGAGGCGTTTTCCTGCGTCTTTAGTAATTCGTTTGGGATGAGGAGTAAGTAAATAAGCGTAAGCTTGATGGTGTGACCGTCCAACACGACCGCGTAATTGATGCAATTGCGCCAAGCCCAGATGATCAGCCCTGTCCATGACAATGGTATTGGCTGATGGCACATCAATACCCGTCTCAATGATGGTGGTACATAGCAATACGTTAGACCGCTGGTGGTAAAAGTCAGTCATGACTTTTTCTAATTCCCGTTCTCGCATTTGCCCATGGCCAATGGCGATACGCGCTTCGGGCACAATTTGGGCGATTTCTTCAGCTACTTTTTCAATGGTGTCTACCTCATTGTGTAAGAAGTACACCTGACCACCACGTAAAATTTCACGCATGATGGCTTCACGAATTATGTCATCGCTGCGCTGTTGCACAAAGGTTTTAATGGCTAAACGTTTTGCGGGTGGCGTGGCAATAATAGATAAATCGCGCATGCCACTTAACGCCATATTTAAGGTTCGTGGTATCGGTGTGGCTGTGAGGGTAAGAATATCGACATCGGCTCGCAGTGCCTTAAACTTTTCTTTTTGACGTACACCAAAGCGGTGTTCTTCGTCGATGATCACCAAACCTAAATCTTTAAATTTAATGTCGTCTTGCAGCAATTTGTGGGTTCCCACCACAATATCCACTTGACCGGCTTTTATCGCTTCTACAGTTTGTTTACTGTCTTTACTACTGACAAAGCGTGACAGTACTTCAATTCTAAACGGCCAATTAACAAAGCGGTCTTTAAAGTTTTCATAGTGTTGCTGAGCAAGTAGGGTAGTAGGCACTAAAATAGCGACTTGTTTGCCTTGATTTGCCGCTAAAAAAGCGGCGCGCATGGCCACTTCCGTTTTACCAAAGCCCACATCGCCACACACCAATCGGTCCATGGCATTAGTAGAGCCCATATCTTGGATAACGGCATTAATGGCTTTTTGTTGGTCGAGGGTTTCTTCAAAGGGAAAACTGTCACTGAAAGCCTGATATTCATCCCATGCTATTTTGTAAGCGAAACCAGGTTTAGCGGCGCGCTGGGCATATACGTCGAGTAATTGCGCGGCCACATCACGCACTTTCTCAGCCGCTTTTTTCTTGGCTTTACTCCAAGTATCATTACCTAAGTGGTGCAGCGGTGCGTGCTCGAGGTCGCCGCCACTATATCGACTGATGAGGTGTAAAGAAGCAACCGGCACATATAGCTTGGCTTCTTTGGCATATTCAATGGTTAGATATTCCGTGGTAACACCACCGGCATCAAGTGTCTGCAAACCTAAATAGCGGCCCACACCATGATCAAGGTGCACCACAGGTTGGCCGATGGCTAATTCTGCCAAATTACGAATAATGGCATTTTCATCAGTGGCTTGGCGTTTATCACGTAAGCGGCGTTGGCTGATTTTATGGCCGAGCAGTTCAGTTTCGGTAATAAATACCACGGACTGTTTGCCGTCTTGCAAGATGAAGCTGTGCTCTATTGAGCCAACAGTAATCCCAAGTGGGGCGTTGTCAGTAATAAAGTCGTTAAAGTGGCTAAAGTTCTTAGGTTTAATATTGGCCTTGGCCAGAATTTCGAGTAAACCCTCTCGCCGACCTGCTGATTCGGCACTGAATAACACCCGCAGTTTTTGATGCTTCCATTGCACCATTTTTTCTTTTAACGATGACCAAGGCTCTTTTAACTGTGGTTTCAGTCCAATGTCGCCAATCGCACTGGTACTAAAATGAAAATGGCCACTTTTGCTATCCGCATCCACTGGGGATTTACTGCTGCTTTGCTCGATGGTGACACGGGGCCATGTTTTAAAGGCGGCAAATAGCTCTTCATTACGCATAAACAAGTCAGCAGGCGGCAATAATGGCCGAGCTAAGTTAAAGCGTAACTGCTCATAACGTTTATTCACATCGGCCCAATATAAATCGCACGCAGCGCTTAAATCGCCCAACATCATCACCAGCGTATCGTTATGCAAATAATCAAATAAGGTTGCGGTTTGTTTGAAAAATAAGGGCAGGTAGTATTCGATTCCGCCGGGCATTAAGTTTTTGCCTACCTGATAATAAATCGATTCTTTGCTGTTATTGGCGTCAAATTTTTCAAGGTATTGTTGCCTGAACAACAGGCTCGAGTCTTTGTCTGTGGGGAATTCACGTGCGGGCAATAAACGAATCTCTGCCACTTTGTCACCCGAACGCTGAGTTTCAGGATCAAAGTAGCGAATGCTATCTACTTCGTTATCAAATAAGTCTATCCGATAGGGCTGGCGACTACCCATTGGATAAAGATCGATAATACTACCTCGAATTGAAAACTCACTGTGACTCATTACTTGATTAACATGCAAATATCCGGCGCGCTCTAAGCCAGAGCGAAATTGATTAATATCTAGGGTCTGACCGTTTTTAAGCAGTAATAGATATTTACCAATGTAGTCGACTGGCGCCATGCGCATCATCAAAGTATTGATGGGCACAATAAAAATACAACGTTCGTTTTGGGTGAGTCGATATAGGGTTTCAAGACGCTGTGAAACAATATCTTGATGGGGCGAAAAACTGTCATAAGGCAGGGTTTCCCAATCAGGAAAAAGCTGCACCTCAATCTCAGATTGGAGTAAAAAGTAATCTAACTCTTTTTCGAGCTTAATGGCGCTGGGCGTATCCGCGGTCACCAATAACAAGGGGCCACTAATTTGTTCGGCGGCACTGGCAATAGACAAAGCCAAACTGCTGCCGTGCAAATTACGCCAGTGAATAATGTCGTTTTTTTGTTTTAGTTTATTGGCCGGTAGTGGTGGAGTAAATATACTTAAAGTCATTAATGTTGTTCGTTCTTTTGTTGCTTGAGTTTACGCAAATTAGCGGCTTGTAAATGCAAACTGGCGCGAACCAGTAAATCTTGGTCTTCTTCTCGAATACAGCTGTAAATCATCGAAACATGATGCAATTCGTCAATCAGTTCATTCGCGATAACTTCAGCAAAACAAAAAATGGCCGCTGATTCTTCAGGAATAAAGATTTTCAGTTCAACCTGCAGACCCACATCTAAGGCTTGTTTACTTTTGATAATGATCCCACCGCCTCCAAACTTATCGCTGCTGTAATTTAGCGCAGGGTCATCTTCGTGCTTCAGGATCAAAGACATCATCAAATCAATTTTACGGCTTTGATGATTTAAGTACTCTACCAATTCGCTCGCATGATCAGATAAGCCCCGCAGGTGGCGTAAACTTTTGTTATCAATGGCTGCCAATTCGCTGGCAATTTTAAACGCATAGGGCATGTGTTGCGGCAAATCAATGGGCTCAGGTAGGGTAAAATGACTGTCTAATACTCGCATGTTCACGTGAAGATCATGTTTAATCATGAAAAACTCTTCAAACTGCTGATGTTTCTGCGCCAAGGTCAAATTTCGCATTAATGCTCCTAGTCACTGCTCGTCATAGACAAGCAATTGGTTTAGTTGCTTGTGGGAGTCAAAACAAGCACGTATTATTCATTAACATTTACTCTATACCAACAGTAAACCACTAATTATGTTTTATTTTTTGTTAAATCGAGTTTCACACTAAATGTATTACCCTTTATCAGCCTTCATTGGTTTACGATACGCAAAAGCCGCCAAAGGTAGTCACTTTATTGCCTTTATTAATTTATTTTCGGTGATAGGCATTGCTTTAGGGTTGATGGCCTTACTGACCGTATTAGCGGTAATGAACGGTTTTGAAGCTGAATTGAAACTACGAAACTTAGGGATCACTCCGCATATCTTGGTGCAACATGAGGATACTCAACGAGACACCCCTCAAGATTATACGGCAATTGCAGAAGTAAGGGCTCAAGCCGAACAAATAGATTATGAGGGTTTAGTGCAATCTCCCTCAGCCTTACAAGGTGTTATGGTGCAGGGCATTGACCCGGCGGTCATGAATCAAAACTCAGTCATCGCCAATAACCTATTAGTGGGCAGTTTAAATAACCTTGTTGCAGGTCAATATGGTGTAGTTATTGGGCATGCTTTGGCCCGTAAATTAAATTTAACCATCGGTGAAAAAACTCGTCTGTTTGCCGCTAAAAATAGTTTTTTTGGGCCTTTTGGCCGCACATATAACCAGCGTTTATTTACGGTGGTAGGGGTGTTTGATATGGCTTCTGCTTTAGATGACAAAGTGGTGTTACTCAATATCGAAGATGCCGCTAAGTTAATTCGTAGTAATGTGCAAGATGTCAGTGCAACCCGTTTATTTTTGCATGACGCGTTTACTTATTTACCCATCGTGCAGCAATTAAATGCAAAGGGACTACGCACCACAGATTGGCGCACGCAGCAAGGAGCTTTGTTTGATGCGGTCAAGATGGAAAAGAATATGATGTCCCTGATGTTACTGCTTATTATTGCGGTGGCGGCTTTCAATATTGTATCGGCGCTGGTCATGGTCGTCACTGAAAAACAGGGGGATATTGCCATATTGCTCACGCAAGGAATGACGCGCAGTAAGGTCATGCAAATTTTCCTGTTTAATGGCGTGTACAACGGTATTAAAGGCACCGTATGGGGCTTGGCGGGGGGATTGTTACTGGTATTTCAATTAAATAATATTATCGAGCTATTTAACCTGCCGATTTATCTTGGCCCTGATGGTCAAGGGTTACCCATTCAACTTGAATGGCAGCAAGTGTTAGTGCTGGTTGCTACGTCTTTGGGCTTGTGCTTTTTGGCCAGCCTTTATCCGGCATTTCGTGCAGTAAGAGTCGAGCCAGCCTTAGCCCTTAAATACGAATAAACGCTGATTCAGCAGCCTAGCGTGTTTTTTTCATAATTGCGTCACAAAGTACGCTTACTTAGGGTTATAATGCGCGATTAATTATTGTTTTATGCTTGGTAATGAGCGAAGCAATCCGTCTCAGCAGGCACATTTAAAGGTTAGATTTCATGGAAAAAACGTTTATCACCGCACAACAATTACTTGAAGACTCTTTTCGTGTTGCAGCCCAAGTATATGAAGATGGCTTCAGACCCACCTTTATTATAGGCATTTGGCGTGGTGGTGCACCTATTGGTATTGCGGTACAAGAATATTTTGATTTTAAAAAAGTGGTCACTGATCACATCGCAGTTCGTACTTCTTCGTATTACGGCATCGACCAGCAATCTAAAACCATTAAAGTGCACGGCCTGCATTATTTGATTGAAAACGCCAATGCCGACGATACCTTATTAATTGTTGATGACGTGTTTGATTCTGGCCGCAGTGTTGATGCGTTAATTAAGCAAATTAAAAAGTTGTCTCGCGCGAACATGCCCCACGATGTGCGCGTGGCGACGCCCTATTACAAACCACAAAATAACAAAACCGATATCGTGCCTGACTACTACGTGCATACGTCTGATGAGTGGTTAGTTTTCCCTCATGAAATCGACGGTCTAACACCAGATGAAATACTTAACGGTAAAAAAGACTTGGTAAACGTGATGCATTTGTTAAAGCAGTAATCGTCTATCATTGCAAAATAATCGTTAGCAAATAGGGCAGGTGACTGCCCTTTTTTATGGATGGATATGATGGAATCGATAAAAAGCTATTTACTCAACAAACCTAAGGCGAGTGAAAACTTCCCCTTTGGCGCAGGTGTTAGTGTATTTAAAGTGAATCATAAAATGTTTGCCTTGTTATCCTTGGGTAATATCGATAAACAGCATCCTGAAAAACCACCGAGTTGGTGGTTAAACTTAAAATGTGAGCCACAAGAAGCGTTGATGTTACGGGATATTTTTCCGGCAGTACGCCCTGGCTATCACATGAATAAGTTACACTGGAATACCCTCATCCTCGATGGTTCAATCCCGCAGGGCGAAATTGAACGGATGATCGATAATTCATTTATGTTGGTGGTAAACAACATGAGCAAAAAAGATCAACAAGCTATATTGCTGCATCTGTAAGGCTAAGGTGGCAGTGTGTGCAGTTTGGCACAGCAAGGTCAGTTGTGCATAAACGCTACCTTGAGGCGCTAATCCTATGTTGATTCTGATG
>NZ_JANQVQ010000141.1 GCF_030730205.1 Paraglaciecola sp. | reverse complement strand
TTTTATCTTTTGTAGGAGCTGCTTTAGCTGCGAAAAATATATCAATAGTCAATTACCAAGGTAAATTTAGACATTATGGCCTTTTTATTCGGCCCTAAAGGACCTCCTACAACAGCAAGGGCCTTTCCTCATGCCCATGCCCAGCTCACCGCAAGCTTTGTGATTCAACTCTCTGGCGCCTGCTTTATCTTTTGTAAGAGCTGTCGGTGACCGATAGAATTTAGCTGCGAAAAGTACTTGCCTAAGCCTGTCTAAAACTATTCTGGTTATCTAAAAACCACTGATAAGCATCTTGTAAACCTGCTTCTAAGGTATAGCTATACTGCCAACCCAATGCAGCCAAACGGTCAACATTCATTAATTTACGGGGTGCACCGTCGGGTTTACTAGCATCAAACACAATCTCACCTTCAAACCCAGTGACTTTAGCCACCGTTTCAACCAATTCACGAATTGTGCAATCAACACCAGTGCCTACATTTATGTGGCTCAGCATCACTTCAGTATTAGCATCATAAGTGGCTTTATCTAATTCCATCACATGAATAGAGGCGGCGGCCATATCGTTCACATGCAAAAACTCACGCATAGGTTTACCACTGCCCCACGCCACTACCTGCGCATCACCATTGAGTTTTGCTTCATGAAAGCGGCGCAATAAGGCCGGAATAACATGGGAGTTTTCAGGATGAAAATTATCATGGGGGCCATACAAATTAGTAGGCATCACACTGCGATAATCACGACCATATTGGCGATTATACGATTCGCATAACTTAATACCTGCAATTTTAGCCAAGGCATAGGGCTCGTTTGTGGGCTCTAAGGTACCGGTTAACAAAGCCGTCTCCGCCATAGGTTGCTCAGCCAATTTTGGATAAATACAGCTTGAGCCCAAAAACAGTAATTTTTGAATACCCACAACATGAGCAGAATGAATGATGTTGCATTCAATCATCAAGTTTTCATAAATAAAGTCTGCAGGGTAAGTATTGTTAGCAATAATGCCGCCTACTTTAGCCGCAGCTAAATACACTTCATCAATTTGTTCTGATTTAAAAAATTCAGCTACCGCTTGTTGACTGGTTAAATCTAATTCACTGCGTGTACGCAATACTAATTCACAATCACCACGAGCCTGCAATTGCCTAACAATAGCCGATCCCACCATGCCGCGATGACCCGCTACAAATATTTTTTTCATATACTTTTCCGAAACTTATAACAAGGTAAATTACAAAAGTGAATTAACTTACCGGATATCTGGAACAGACAGGCCTGCTTTACAAATTGGAACCTGACGATTTTTCACGCCGTAAGCAAACAAACGATTAATTTGCTTATCCCAATGCGTTTCGATGTTTTCGAAACCGGCCTCTTTCATCATTCTCTCTAAAGATGCACCTGAAAATTTAAAATAATTCCATCCGCCTCGGTTTAACTCTTCCCTCGTACCATTTGGGTGATAAAGATAATTACCTTCGAATTTACATATTGGTTCATCGCTATCAAACCCAGCAGTTTCAACCAGTATATCTCCGCCAACGGCTAAGCTATTAAACAATATTCGTAAAGCTAAAACCGGGTCTGAAAGATGATAAATAACGCCTGGAAAATAAACACGGTCGTATACTTGATAAAACTCATCCGAATTTAGCGAATATAATGATTGAGATATAACTTCCCCATTAACACCAAAACTTTCCATTAAATAGCTAGCAGTATCTGCGTATTTCTTAACTTCTTCAACTGCGGTGACATAACCAGATATTGTACTCAGTAATAGTGATGTACCACCTGTCCAGCATCCAATATCCAGTACTTTCTTGCCAGCAAAACTTTCGACTGTGACGGGAAATATCTCTAGAAATTTTTCCAGTAATAAAATGTGCCGATTCTTCATCAGCCCTGCAACTTTAAACGTACCAAAGTCATGCTCATGGCCCCAGTGAAACTTTATGCTGAGATCCCGTTGACGCTCTAACTCATCGTCTCTATAACCCTCAGACTTTGAATCAATTACACCAATTCTACCAAGTATTGAAGCCATAAATTCATCAGGAGAAATTGCAGGCTTTAAGTTGTTAACTTTGAATATATTAAATTTATCTGTTAGATATGACATTATCAATGGCTCGATATTCTGCTTAAACTAGTTCAGGTTGATAAGATTTATCTCTGCCCTGACGCGATGCATGCAATGGGTGACTTCACAGCCGACTATTTTTCTTAACAGACTAAAAATACTCTGGTCGTGTCGATGTTCAATATAGTTTTCATGGTTTTCGGTTAATGAAGGTGTGTCGTCAGAAAAATGATAATTTTGTTCGACTGCCACTTCACTCCAGGTTTTCACCAAGTCCACGCTATTATTATTTTTAACTAGGATGAAAAAACCTGACGTGAGCTGAGTAGTCCGCATGTACATAGATTTAGAATCCAGTCCTAGCCTCACTGCAAGGTCCATTTTTGTTCTGCAGTATTCAGTATGAGTATTGGAAAAACCTAAGCTTTTGTAGGAAGAGTCCTGTGCCATTTCGATGTATTCCTTTAACCGATAACGACCACGGGGATTCAGAACAAAACCAACGTCCAGATAAACCAAGACGTCATTTTCGTTCATTATTGCCAGCTTCTGCTGCACAACTTGAGACTTCCATATCCAATAACCAAATCCTCTTTTCCTTGAAAGCATAAACTGGGCATGCTTTTGAAAGTACTCAGGCTCCAGTGAGTGACGGTCAAATATGTCGATGGACCGAAACAACTCCATTTCAGTGGCTTCCTTAAGGAAACCACTTTTTCGGTTAGTGTATGCTCCGTCAGCAAAACTAACTAAATCTACCTTGACCGGCATTACTATTCTTTAGCAACCGCTACAGAATAACCATACTTCTTGAGCAGTGCAAGTTGCTTGGCTTTGTCTAAGTCATATTTCACCATTTCAGCACACATCTCTTCTACGGTGATTTCGGGTACCCAGCCGAGTTTTTCTTTGGCTTTTGTAGGGTCACCTAACAAGGTTTCAACCTCGGCAGGGCGGAAATAACGAGGGTCAACCTTAACCAACACATCGCCCACTTTTACGCCTGGTGCGTCACTACCCGTTATAGCACTTACAGTAGCCACTTCATCAATGCCTTCGCCGCTAAACTCAAGGGTAATACCGGCATAAGCGGCCGACATGCGCACAAATTCACGTACCGAAATTTGTTTGCCAGTGGCAATAACAAAATCTTCTGGTTTATCTTGTTGCAACATCATCCATTGCATACGCACGTAGTCTTTAGCATGGCCCCAATCACGTAAGGCATCCATATTACCTAAATACAAACATTCTTCTAAACCTTGGGCAATATTAGCTAAACCACGGGTGATTTTACGAGTAACAAAAGTTTCTCCACGACGTGGTGATTCGTGATTAAACAAAATGCCATTACATG
>NZ_JANQVQ010000140.1 GCF_030730205.1 Paraglaciecola sp. | reverse complement strand
CTTTATTTTGGTCAGTAAAGTACCGAGCCATACTAGGTGATCAATTTGAGTTAGTCTTTGTGCCGCTGACCTTAGTCCTGTGTGGCTTAACGTGGCTGTATGCTAATCACAATAGATTGTTTGAACAGCCGCGTTAACTTGCAGACGGTTGTATAAACCTCGCCTGCTAAGGCTTTATTTTTTTACAAAAACCTTGCCGTCTTTCATAACGAAATCCACATCAAGCAGTTGTTTGATATCGTCTATTGGTGAGCCATCAGTGGCAATCATATCGGCTTGTTTGCCCACCTCCAGAGTGCCTATTTTGTCTGTCATTCCTATTAGGTCAGCTGCGTTGATGGTGGCTGATTTTAAGATATCCACATTGTTCATACCCGCCTCTGCCATGAGCACGGCTTCATAGGCATTAGTGCCGTGTTGTGACACACCGCTGTCTGTCCCAAAGGCTATTTTTACTCCAGCTTTATAGGCTCTAGCAAGGTTACCCTGCATATCACCTCCGACCTTAATGGCTTTATCTTTAATGGCGGGGCTCATAAAGTCGGAGTTTTGCGCCATTTCAACTACGGTATAACCAGCCAGTAAAGTCGGCACTAAATAGGCGCCGGTTTTCTTAAACAATCTAAAAGCTTTTTCACCTGCGTAACTGCCGTGTTCAATACTATCAACACCTGCTTCAAGGGCAGCGATAATACCATCTTCTTGGTGAGCGTGGCTGGCCACTTTGCGACCCATGCGTTTAGCGGCTAACACCACTTCTTTTAGCTCATCCATCTCCATTTGTTGGCCAGTACCTGTTGCGCGATCAGTGAGTACACCGCCGGTAGAGGTGATTTTAATTAAATCAGCGCCATATTTAATTGCATTTCGCGTGGCTCGCCGACAGTCATAGGGGCCGTCACACACTGTTGGTTGGGTATACAGCTCCATAAGTTCAGGCTTAACACCACTTACATCAGCGTGGCCGCCAGTGATGCCAACACCACCCGCTGCAATGATGCGGGGGCCTTCCACCCAGCCATTATTGATGGCATCACGCATGGCGTACATTTCTTGGCTCATTGAGCCTACATCGCGCACGGTAGTAAAACCAGCTTTGAGGGTGCGCATGGCAAACATCAGAGACCGCATTTCGACAAGCTGATCTGACATTTTTAAGCTTTCGCTGTCATTTTTAGGACCCAATTCAAATTGTAAATGCACATGCATGTCCATTAGCCCGGGCATAACAAAGCGATCTTTTAAATCAATAAATTCAACATTTTCGCCAAATGACTCAGGCGCTTGATATCCCTGAATAATTTGTTTAATCACGCTATCTTCAATCACCATGGTTTGTTGGGTGCTGACGGATTTGCCTGGTTCGGCAAGCAGTTTGCCGATATGCAGTACTTTGGTGTTGGCGAGGGTGACGTGATGGATAAGGCAGCTAACAAGAAATAGCCCCAAGGTGAGTCCTTTTTTACGAATATTCATTTGATTTCCTGTTTAGCGTCTTTTGAAAACTACCCTTAGCCTTCGGCGGCCTGTTTTACTATAGCGTAATAAAATTGAATCGCTTGCAAATAGTCTTTCACGCTAATCTGTTCATTTACGCCGTGAAACTGTTTTAGCGTTGTAGGGTTTAAACTGACCATCATAAAGCGATATATATTGTCTGATAGCCCCTGAAAATGACGAGAATCTGTTGCACCCAGTACAAGGTAAGGTGCGACTAAAATCTGGTCATCTAGCCGTCTTATTGTGCTTTCTATAAGCTTAAATCCTAAGGATTCTGTAGATGAAACTGTTGATGCTTCGTTTGCCAATTGTGCCTCTAATTGCACTAAAGGGTTGTCGATCACCTCTTCTAGATGCTGACGAATACTGTCGATTGTGTCACCTGGTAATATTCTGAAGTTGACTACCGCGCTGGCAACGGTGGGTAATACGTTAGATTTATTACTCCCTTGTAGCATGGTCACTGCCGTTGTAGTACGCACGCCTGCAGCTGAACTGGCTTTCGACAATAAGATTTTTTCAACTAGTGGTGAAAGTAGCCATAAGTTGGCTAATGGTAGTCGGCTCGAAAGCGGTGTAGCAAAACCAATATGGGCAAACATTAATTCAAAAAAATCGAGCTTGGTCGAAAAAGGATTATTTTCAATGTTAACAATGGCTTGGGCTACTATACCCGCTGCTGTGTGCTCGGGTGGTTGCGAGGAATGGCCTCCTTCACCTTGAACGCTTAGTTCAAAGTTAACAAACCCTTTTTCAGCAATACCCACCAAGGCGACCGGCTGAGAAGGGCCGGGTATAATGCCATCGGTTACTACTCCTCCTTCATCGAGGATAAATTCAAAACGAACGTTCTGTTCGGCAAAATACCGTGCTACGGCTTTGGCGCCTTCTCCGCCCGCTTCTTCATCATGGCCAAAGGCAAAATAGATACTGCGCTGTGGTTGAATGCCCTCTGAAATTAAACGTTCCATGGCTTCCATTAATGCAACAACACTGACTTTGTCATCAATGGTGCCACGGCCCCAAATCACGTCATCAACTATTTTTCCGCTAAATGGAGGCTGTTGCCACTGAGCTAAACTGGCTTCTTCAATGGGCACTACATCCATATGGCCCATAAATAAGGCCGGTTGTAGTTGTTGGTTTTGACCTTTTAAATGGTAAACAATACTGTAATTATCAATTCGAGTTTGTTCGGTGTGCTGATTAACTAGTGGGAACGATGTTGCCAGATAATCATGAAATGCCGCAAACGCCTGATGGTCAAACTGACTACGGTCGTCATACGAGATCGTTTTAATTTGAATTGCTTGGCTAAATCTTTCAAGTACCGCAGATTGGTTTAGCTCAATGGGCTCAAGTGGCTGACTAACCTGATACTGCTGATTAGCAAAGTGAGTATTCGCGCGGTAAAGCAACACCGCTGCGACGATAATCAATAAAATAAGGATGATCGAAAAAAATTTTTTCATAGGGAGTAAATCAGCGAGCTAACGGACCGTGATGGCAGTATAGCCAAAGCAAGGAGCAAAATACTAGCAAGCATTATCGGATGCAAAGGAGGAATTAGCGAAAGGCAGATAGTCAGCACACTTAGCAATTTGTTACTCTACAATCCTTTTTGAAGTCGGGGTTTGGGCGCCGTGTCTAATACAAGTTTATTCACTATTGTTGTGCTTATTTGGGGCTCAACGTGGTTAGCAATTACTTTTCAATTTGGAGAAATCGATCCGATTTTATCTGTGGGCTTACGCTTTTCTTTCGCGGCGGTAATCCTCGGCACTTATTGTTTTTTTAAAAAGTTATCCTTACGGCTTCCTCTGCACATTCACTTTAAAATGGCCTTAGCTGGCTTGTGTCTGTATGCCTTGGATTACACGATGTTGTACCAAAGTCAGCAATATATCATCAGTGCGATTGTGGCTGTAATGAGTTCCTGTATGGTGTACATCAATGTGGTGTTACGCCGTGTTTTGTTGAAAAAGCCCATGCGCAGCGAAGTGATTGTTGGCGCTACCTGCGGCTTAGTGGGCATAGGCTTGATATTTAAACCTGAGTTTGCCCTTATTAGTGCTGACCGTTTGTTGTTATTAGGTATTGGTTTTGCGTTTGTTTCTTTCTTCTTTGCCGGTCTTGGCAATGTCATTTCTGAACGCATTCTCGACCACGGCACCCCTGTAATCCAAATGAACTTTTGGGCGATGAGTTATGGTGTGTTATGCATTTTCGCTTTTGCTTTTTCACAAGATATTGTTTGGAGTATTCCCCGAAATCCTCACTACTATTTTTCGATGCTGTACTTATCTTTATTCGGTTCAGTATTGGCTTTTGGGGCATATATGAAACTGCTCAGACAAATGGGATCTGATAAAGCGGCCTATGTAGTATTAGTCTACCCTATTGTTGCCTTGATATTGTCGACCTTTTTTGAAGGCTATCAATGGCATATAGAGTCAGTTTTTGGGGTGTGTATCGTATTGTTTGGCAACGCAATAGCCATGGGTAAAATCCCTTTACCCATGCTGCATTCAAAACTCTCATAAATTGTTTATTTTTTTATTAAGCTCATAGGCTGGCTCAGTAACAATTTTTTCTAAGGTTTGGATACGTTCTTTAAGTTGACTGATTGTCAGCTCGTTTTCTAGGGTATTTTTAGTTAATGCTGAGGCTTTAGATGGACTAAACGGGTTATCTACAGTGCCATTTATCCACTTACTGAATTGCCAACCTTTGGCATGATCTAGCCAAGCAACAAGTAAAGACATCGCCAACACACCTGATATTATTACGATAATTCCGAGTACGCTCATATTTATTTCCTGTATTAGTAAAGAGTTAAGTTCTGCTTGAAAGTCTCTATACATGTGGCCATAGGTCTATGCTGGCGCTCCATACTTACAGAGGACTTAAATGTGGTAGTCAGTTTGTATGATTTTTTATTACACAACGATGTAAGTTTTTTTATTGATGGTTGACTAAGGCTTTACACCCTAATGAACAAGTCGGAAAAGTAGGAAACGGTTTGAGTCAGGATTTTAATTCAATATTAAGCGAATATGGCGCTTTGCTGAGTCGTGTGGCTACAAGTTACGAAGCAAACCATCATTTACGCCAAGAGCTGCTGCAAGAAATATCCTTAGCTGTGTGGCAATCTTTGCGCACTTTCAAAGGGGATAGCAGCCTTAAAACCTATATATTACGCGTGGCACACAACCGTGCAATTAGTCATGTTGCATATCATATTAAAACACCAAAAAGCGCCAGCTATTGTGAAATGACACAAGCTAGTCCCAGTCCTACGGCAAGTTCTGAAACCACGATGGCACAACAGCAACAAGTCACAACTCTGCTCAACGAAGTGCGGAAGCTCCCTATTCAAACTCGTCAAATTGTCACCCTTTCGATGGAAGGCCTGAGCTATCAGGACATCGCTGAGGTGTGCGGTATTAAAGTTACTAACGTTGGCGTGATATTAAATCGAAGTAAGAAAGTATTGCTAGAGGCGATAAAACATGAACAGTAAAAATGAAACTCATGATGAAACCGATATATTGAGTTCGATGTGGCAACAACAGCAAACCGAGGTAGTGGGGCTCGGCTCTGTTAAACAGAAATGGCGAAAAGTGCAGTATAAACAACGTTTGTATTTTGTTTTTGATCTTATTGGTGTGCTTTTTATGTTAGGTGCATTTTATATTGCGTTCGACAAATTGGGCGTGTTTGCCAAAACATGGATGGCGATTCTGACCTTTTTTGCAGGTGTTACCGCGGTATACTTTAGCTATTTACGGCGTTTTGCCTTAAGTTGGTCAAATCTTATTACCGAATCATTTATCGAACAGTTAAAAAAACAGCTTATGAGTAATATAAAAATTGCTAAATTTAATCGCGATTTATCGCTTTGGATGGTACTCGCAATCGTTATATTTTATGCCGGTATGTTTTATGTTGATGACGTGTCATTGGCTGTCGTGGCAAAAAAAGGCGTAATATCGCTGGCTATCTTGGCTGCTTTTACCCCTCTTTTTTGGATTTGGGCCGACAGACGAGCAAAACGATTTAGTAAGGAGTTAGCTGCGCTTGAACAAGCCTTATTAGAGCCAGACCCCGAAACACTCTTATAAAAACATTGCAGCTATTGAAAGCTGCAAAATAGGCTTTATTCTGTAGGCACTTTATTGCACATATAAAATGGAAGCCGCGGTTTATGCCTGATATTGTCGTGATGTTTTTTCTGCTAGGCCTTATTGCGGGCCTAGTGCGATCTGACCTTAAAGTGCCAAAAGCGGCCTATGACACCATGAGCTTATTGCTCATGTTAACCATAGGGTTAAAAGGTGGCATGGCTTTACATGGTAACTTGCATTGGCAATTGGTTCCTGAGTTGATCATGGTAGGCGCGATAGGTGCCGTGATTCCTTTGGTCTTGTTCCCGTTTTTGACCAAGATAATTCGGCTTTCTTTGGCTGATAGTGCCAGTATCGCTGCCCACTATGGCTCAGTAAGCGCGGGTACCTTTGCTGTCGCCCTCGCCTATATAGAAGCTAATCAGCTTGACACTGCCGCGCAGGTTACTCTGTATTTAGTATTGCTTGAATTACCCGCAATCGTAGTGGGTTTGCTGTTATATCGTCGTTATTCTCAAGCTCAAGCGAGCGGAACTGCCATGACGAATTTATGGCATGAGTCCTTTACTAATCGCGGTGTTATTTTGTTGCTTGGCGGTGTGGTGATCGGGTTTATGTATGGTTATCAAACAGGCTCTGAGGTAACTGAGTTATTTACCGGCGCTTTTAAAGCGGTTCTGGCCATCTTTTTATTGGAAATGGGCTTAGTTGCGGCTGAAACATTAAGGCCTCTGCCTGTTCAACATTGGCGTTTGTTGATGTTCGCCTTAATAGCGCCAACGTTACTGGCATTCGTGGGTATTGGTGCTGGGATCGTTTTAGGCTTATCTGAAGGCACGATCGTTATCCTCGCGAGTTTGTTGGCCAGTGCGTCTTATATTGCGGCCCCTGCGGCTATAAAAAGCAGTATCAAGGAGGCGGATATAGGCTTAGCGATGCTGGCTTCTTTAGGTGTAACATTTCCCTTTAATGTGATTTTAGGCATCAGTTTTTATCATCAAATTATTAACTGGTTACTTCATTAGGCATATGGTTGGACTTGTTCAAATAATGTGTTTCTTTATACTGCGCGCTCACTGTGAGGGTATATGAACGAAATTAATCAACTGCTTGAAAATAATAAAAATTGGTCAGAGTCGACAAATGAAGCCGATCCCGGTTTTTTTGACCGTTTAGCTAAGCGGCAAAAGCCAGAATATTTATGGATCGGTTGTTCTGACAGCCGTGTTCCCGCTAATCAAATTGTTGGATTAATTCCGGGTGATATCTTTGTTCATCGGAATGTGGCTAACCTGGTTGTGCATACAGACTTCAACTGTCTGTCGGTGCTGCAATATGCGGTAGACGTTTTAAAAGTGAAGCATGTCATTGTATGTGGGCATTATGGATGTGGTGGTATTGATGCTGCGCTACAAGATCAGCAGTTAGGACTAATTGATAATTGGTTGGGGCATATCAAAGATATCGCCTATAAACATCGAGCCGAGCTGGCCGACCTCAGCGCTCATGACAAATCCGCTCGTTTATGTGAATTAAATGTACTAGAACAAGCCGCCAACGTCCGGCGTAGCAATATTGTAAAAGATGCCATTAAGCGAGGCCAAGATTTAACCATTCACAGCTGGATTTACAGTTTGCGGAATGGCCGTTTAAAAGATTTAGCGAAAATAAATGACTAAGATTTTAATTTTATGCCTGCTGTTTTGTCATTCCCTCAGCAGCTTTGCTGAGGAACAAACATGGTATTTTATTCGTCATTTTGAAAAATTAAGTGGTGATGACCCCCAGCTATCTGAATTAGGTAAACAACGCGCAGAAGCCCTAGTGCAGGCTCTCAACAATAAACCAATTAGTCACATTTATTCCACGCCGTATAATCGTACCTTGGACTCTGTCAGCCCTTTGGCTGTAGATAGAGGCTTGAGCCCTATACTTTATGACCCCACTCAATTGGCTCAGTTAGCCCAGCAGTTAGCGCAACGCAATCATGTTATTGTGGTTGGACACAGTAATACCACTGGGCAACTTATCAGGCTTATGGGCGGCGTGATAGATAACTTGACTGAGCAAGACTACGGTCAATTATTTATTCTATCTAAGGTGCACGGTAAACTTGAACTGCAGAGTCAAATTTTGCGCGCAAAGTAGTTTCTTGTCGTTAAATTTTGGTGGTACACTTCAGGTTAATATAATGTAAATATTGGAATGTTAGTATGACAAGGAGTGTTAGCAATCTTTGTTTTTTCAGTGCCTTAATTTTTTTAAACAGCGTTTTTTCTGCAGAGCTACCACTCAGTAGCTTTAGTCAATTACCCAGTGTGAGTGGGCTTGATTTATCGCCCAATGGTAGTCAAATAGCCTTTATTGAAAATATTCAAAATCCAGAAATATCGCTTTTAACAACCTTAAATTTAGAAACGGGAGACAAAAAGCGCTTAGTTAAGTCTGACAATGAAGACGTAAAGATAAATTGGTTTCAGTGGGCCAATGAAAAAACCATTATTGTAAGTATCGGCTATGCCAGCAAAACCCGCTCAGTGGCGTTTAAAGAAACTCGTTTATTGGCTATTGATGTCGACGAGAAAGACATTAAACCCCGTAATCTAATTAGAGCTAACTCAAAAAGTGAGCATGTATCGCAATTTCAAGATGAGGTTGTCTCTTTTTTGCCTGATGATCCTGATCACATTTTGGTCGCAATAGATTTAGATATACCTAACCTCCCCTCTGTGTATAAGTTAAATATCTATAGCCGCAGAAAAACCCGGATAGAACGCGGTAAAATGGATGTGATAGATTGGACGGCTGATAGGCAGGGTAACTTGCGCTTGGGTAAAGCATTAGATTATAAAACCGGTGAAGCTTCGTTTCGAATTAAAATCGGTGACGATGAAACCTGGCATAAAATGTTCGAATATAATGCCCTAGAAGAGCCTGGAATTAGGCCTTTAGGCTTTGCTAACGATCCCAATATTTTGTATTACAAAGCCTACAACGACGACAAACTTGCCTTGTACAAAATTGATTTAACGACAAAGCTTAGTACCTTGGTTTTTGCAGATCCTGATTATGATTTTGATGGCTCACTGATTTATTCACGAAAAAGTAATGATGTGATAGGCATTCGTCATTCTAATAGTGACGGGGGGAGAATTTACTGGGATGAAAACTACGATAAGTTTCAAAAAGCCATTAATGCTGCAATGCCTGATACCAGCAATTATCTGGTTGATTTTAGCGATGACGAAAATATTTACACGATTTATTCAGAAAATGATTTTACGCCGGGGGCGTATTTTATTGGTGATCGAAAGGAAAGAACTATCCATTTAGCTTTTGAACAATATCCTTCCCTGCCGATTGATAAGCTCAGCGAACACAACTTAGTGACTTATGCCACGCGGGATGGCACAAAAATAGAAGGCTATTTGACCTTGCCTAAAAATACCGAAGGGCCAATTGCTACTATTTTGCATCCACATGGTGGTCCTGGTGCAAGAGAATATGATGGCTTTGACTACTGGACATCCTATTTTGCTGATCGAGGGTATGCGGTGTTTAGACCCAACTTTCGAGGTTCCACTGGTTATGGTCGGCAGTTTGCTGAAAGCCAAATGCAGGCTTGGGGTTTAACCATGCAAGACGATTTAACGGATGCGGCAAATTGGCTGGTGGAGCAAAAAATAGCTGATCCAACGAAGATGTGCATAGTCGGCGCCAGTTATGGTGGTTATGCCGCTATCATGGCCGCGGTAAAAACACCTGATTTATTTCAATGTGCAGTGAGTTTTGCCGGCGTAATGGATTTGGACATGTTGGTTAGCAAAAGCCGGTATTTTTTAAATAAAAAGTTTATTAGAAAGCAAATTGGTGAAGATGAAGACGATCTTGAAGCGCGCTCTCCTTATTACCATGCTGACAAAATTAAAATCCCCATTTTATTGATGCATGGTGAAGATGATCGCGTCGTTGATGTCAGGCAAAGTCGAGAAATGGCTGAGGAGCTAGAAGATCTTGACGCTAACGTGAAATACGTTGAACTTAAAAGCGGTGACCATTATTTGTCGATTCAACGAAATAGACATCGTGTATTTGCAGAAATGGACACTTTTTTAAAAAAATACCTTAATCCCACAACCCATTAACACCCTTCGAATCGCAGGCTAGTCTGGCTAAGACTGGCCTTTTTTTCGGCATAGATAATAAAAACACTATAAATAGTTTCGAGCCGCGGATTATATACGTGTTTAGCCAGCAATAAATTTATACCGAAAGTAAATAAAGTGATGAGACCTAAAGTTCGAAGGTGATAGAATTTGCCCTCAAGAAAAGGGCTATATTCATGTCATCCACCGTAGAAGTAAAAAAGAAAAAAATTAAACCTGCCTTAGGTTTAATCGAGTTTGTGTCGTTAATGGCACTGATGACCTCCCTCGTTGCACTAAGCATTGATGCCATGCTGCCAGCACTCGACCAAATAGGTCGAGATCTCGCTATTGTTGATCCTCAGCAAACCCATTTAATTGTCTCGTTGTTTTTCATTGGTATGGGTTTTGGTCAGCTTTATTATGGTCCTGTGTCAGACGACAAAGGTCGTCGTTATGCCATCATTTCAGGTTTGATTATTTTTGCTATCGGCTCGGTGGTATGTATGTTTGCCGAGACATTAACCGTCATGTTGATAGGCCGAGTCATTCAGGCATTTGGTGTTTCGGGGCCGCGTATCGCTGCCTTGGCCGTCATCCGAGATCAATATGAGGGTGATGCCATGGCGCGTGTTATGTCGTTCATCATGATGGTCTTTATTTTAGTGCCTATGCTTGCTCCTAGTTTTGGCCAAGCTATTTTATTTATGTTTTCTTGGCATCATATTTTTTCTTCATTTTTGGTCATTGGTTTATTAACCGGTATTTGGTTTTTTATTCGCCAACCTGAAACCCTACCAAAAGAAAAGCGCAAACCCTTTAGTTGGCGACAACTTTGGATCTCAAGTAAGTTTATTTTGACCCATAAGTTAGTGATGTTTTATACCATTGCTATGGGGTTGATTTTTGGGGGGTTTTTGGCCTATATCAGCGCTTCACAAACCTTATTTCAGCATGTCTATGACACAGGGGAGATGTTTCCCTTGTATTTCGCTTTATTGGCTTTTTCGATTGGTTTAGCGTCGTTTATCAATGGCACCTTAGTGATGCGACTCGGTATGCGATTACTCTGTAATTGGGCGATGTTTGGCTGGTTGTTATTTTCAGTATTGCTCACTATTTTGTGCTTTATTTATGAGGGAATACCTCCGTTGTGGCAATTTGTTTCAGTATTATTTTGTGCATTTTTCTGTATTGGCATTTTGTTTGGCAATGTTAATTCAATGGCGATGCAGCCACTCGGCGATATGGCGGGACTTGGGGCGGCGATTATTGGCTCGCTTAGTAGCTTGTTCTCTGTACCAACTGCCGTATTAGTTGGCAGTTTTATAAACGATACCATAACGCCGGTTGCCATCGGTTTTGTGGTTTTTGGCGCCTTATCATTGAGTTTTTACTGGTTTGCAGAGCATAAATAAAGCCCCTCGGATGAGGGGCTGAGTGCTATTACAGTTTACCTAGATTTAAAACAATGAGTGATTTTGCAGGTATGGTAATGGTGGTTTTCCCCTCGGACACTGCGGCAATGAACATAGTGGGGGCAATGTTGTTTGGTTGCTCAAAGGTGTTGTGAGTATCCATCTTATCGCCAGTTAACATCCAACCTTCAGCTTGTTTGATATTCTGGAGTTTGAGCATCATTTCGTTGCTTACACTGGTATTGACCAATGATAAGTAGGTATTGCCATCTTTTGCTTTCGCGGCGGAAGCGCTAAGAGCAGGAATGCTCTCATCGTCAAACTGGTATCTAGGCGTGGCACTTAAGCTGACAGGAAGCGATACGGCATCTTGAAAGGGAATGTGCATTTTGAAAGCGTAATACGTCGGCGTTAATACCATTTTTTCTTTATCAGTTAAGATCATCGCTTGTAATACATTTACCATTTGAGCAATGTTCGTCATTTGTACTCGGTCTGCATATCGATTAAATATATGAATGTTCAAACCGGTGAGTACGGCGTCTCTAAGCGTATTTTGCTGATATAAAAAACCTGGATTTGTACCCTTATCTACGTCATACCATGTGCCCCATTCATCCACATAAAAGCCGATTTTTTTCTCAGGGTCAAATTTGTCCATGATGGCGACATTAGCTTGAATAAAGTCTTCAATTTTTAAGGTATTATATAAAGTTGAAAACCACTCTTGCTCAGAAAAACCGGTAGCTGAGCCTTTGACGTCCCACTTGCCGGTAGGCAAGGTATAATAATGGTGGCTTATGGCGTCCATGCGCAAACTCCAAGACGGCTTCACCTTTTCAAGCAGGGTTTCTGTCCAAATAGTTTGTGTGTCAGTGCCGCCACTGGCGATTATTTTCGGAAAATTGTCAGTTGGAGCCTTCAGAAAGCCAGCATACTGTTTAAAAAGATCGCTGTAATAGTCAGGCGTCATATTACCCCCACAGCCCCATGCTTCGTTGCCGATAGCAAAATAGTCAACTTTAAATGGCTTAGGATGGCCGTTAGCGCGTCTTTGTGCCACTAAGGTAGTATCAGCATCAGATGTCATGTAATGCAGCCACTCAGCCATTTCTCGCGCAGTACCAGTGCCGAGGTTGCCGTTTACATAGGTTTCTGCGCCAAGCATTTCAGCTAAAGCAAAAAATTCATGAGTTCCAAAGGCATTATCTTCAATCACCCCACCCCAGTTACTGTTCACTGTTTTCGGTCTTGATTCACGTGGGCCGATGCCATCTTGCCAATGATATTCATCAGCAAAACATCCCCCTGGCCAACGCAACAGTGGAACTTGTAAGTCTTTTAACGCCTGCAACACATCTAATCGATAACCCTCTTTGTTGGGTATAAACGAATTTTTACCTACCCAGATACCTTCGTAAATTCCTCTGCCAAGATGCTCCATAAATTGGCCATAAATGTTCTTGTTTAGTTCGCTGCCGGGCTTTGTAATATCAACGCTGATATCGACAACGTCTTCTTTTGCAGTCGCACTTAAGGTCAGTAGTGAGGCTGATAATATAAGGAGCTGTTTGATTTTCGTGGTTATTCTCATCTTCATGCTTTATTTCCTAATCGAGCGTTCGCGTTGTTGTAATCATCGTTTGGAGATTAAGATTAACGTTAAAAAATTGTTACTAAAAGCGGCTAATTTAGCTATGCCTTTACTAAATTTGGTCTGGGAAAATTGCAATCATCTGTTTTGGAACAGTTCGTGCAGTGCTTGCTATGTTCATCTCTGGTTCAGTTAATTAATCAGATACTAATTTCATAAATATTGTTCTTTATAAAAGAGCAATGCGGTTTTATCAGGAGCAAACATGATTAAGCAAGTTAATACAAAGTTGGCAATGGCGTTTGGACTCAGTGCCTTTCTTTTAACTGGGTGTGCAAACACCGCAACGAATACTCAAAAGGGCGTTGGCATCGGTGCAGTAGTAGGTGCTCTGATCGGTAAGGGCACGGGTGATAACGATAAAAGCCGCTACGCATGGGGCGCAGTAGTAGGGGCAATAGCAGGTGGAGCGATTGGTCAATACATGGATAAGCAAGAAAAAGAGTTTCGTGACGAGTTAGCTGACTCTGGTGTTGAGGTGGTGAGAGACGGAGATAACCTTAAACTTTTAATGCCAGGAAATATCACCTTTGAAACGGGCAAAGCCAATATTTCGAGTAGTTTTTATCCAGTTTTAAACGATGTGGCATTGGTAATTAATAAGTATGAAAAAACTACACTGCAGGTGGTAGGACATACAGATAATGTGGGCAGTGATAGTCAGAATCAGTTGCTATCGGAATACAGGGCATCGGCCGTAAAAGGTTACTTAACGGAACATGGTGTAGATAATAGACGAGTATCGACCTTAGGTATGGGGGAATATCAACCGGCAGCAAGTAACGATACGGACTCAGGCAGACAAAAAAATCGTCGAGTAGAATTGACGATTATGCCCTTACAAAGTTAATCATGGGTTTGGCGCTGTGCTGCAGTCAACCGTATTTCAGCGGGTTGTCATGGCGCCGTTTTACTGTCCGCTACTTGATTATTTTACTAGCCGAATAGTGGGTTTTTGAACTTGATTTTCAACGATGTCTACCGTCTTAGAGGTCTTAGTACCATTTTTAAAACGATCGTAACTAATATGTTTCATGCCCATTAACTCACAGAATCGATATATGGTCATGAAGTCTTCTTTAGTGAGCTCTTCATTATCAATAGATAAATGAGAATCTATATAAACTTGTTCGCCATTGGCGGTGAGATTTGCTACTGCTGAGTAGGGTTCGCCATGTTTTCGCACCTTGAGGGCTCTGACCATTTTGACTTCGAAAATCCAGTCATCTAACTGGCATATGCGGTCTAGTGTCTTTTTCATTATTTACCTATATTTTTGAAGGTGTCTAGTGGTGGCCTTAAGGGCGGTAGCAATCTATGCGCCAATCAAGCAAGGTCAATGAACTCGGTATTTTTAGTTGGTATAATTGCTCAAACCGTTGCATTTTGGTATCAGATGTCGCTGTGCTTGCTAAATAATATCGAAAATCCATATTTGATCCAGTGAAATCCGGCGATCAAACTTAAAATAAGCCTAAATTGTAACCTAAAACTGTCGCACATGGGCAACTAAGGCAAAATGTCAAAAAAAAGCCCAGCCAAATTGGCTGGGCAAGAGGGCTTGTAACAAGCACCTTTACGACAGAAATCGTCTCAAATTGGTTACACTATGGCTTTCATATCAGTCATATAGCCACGTAAGGTAGCACCGATGGTTTCTACACCGTGCTCACGAATCGCCTTATTGACTTCAACCAACTTTTTATTGTCCACGCTGTTAGATGCAACAGCATAGGCTTTGCCAATTAACTCAGTGCCAATTTTGGGCATTAACTTTTCCTTTAAGATAGGTAAGGCCGCATTTGCAAATAAATAGTTACCATATTCAGCAGTATCAGAAATAACCACGTTCATCTCATATAAACGCTTACGTGCAATGGTATTCGAGATCAAAGGTGTTTCGTGCAATGACTCATAATAAGCTGACTCTGGTAGGATTCCGGCTTCGACCATCGTATCGAATGCCATTTCAACACCCGCTTTAATCATCGCGACTAAAAAGACGCCATGGTCAAAATACTCTTGCTCTTCAATTTTGCCATTGAACTGAGGGGCATTTTCAAAACCTGTTTGGCCGGTTTCTTCACGCCACTTTAATAAGTTTGCATCGCCATTCGCCCAATCTTCCATCATTGTACGAGAAAATTCGCCGCTGATAATGTCGTCTTGGTGCTTGCCAAAAAGCGGACCAAGTAGCACTTTTAACTCTTCAGCTAATTCAAAGGCTTTTAACTTGGCAGGATTAGATAACCTGTCCATCATGTTAGTGACGCCACCGATTTTTAACGCTTCGGTGACCGTTTCTAAACCGTGTTGGATAAGTTCACCCGCGTAGGCTGGATCAATACCTTCATCGACCATAAGGTCGTAGCCTAAAATAGCCGCGACTTGCTGCATACCACACAAGATGGTTTGCTCACCCATTAGGTCAGATTTTACTTCGGCAACAAAAGACGACTCTAATACACCAGCTCGGTCACCGCCGGTTGCAGACGCTAGAGCTTTGGCAATATCCCAACCTTGACCTTGTGGGTCATTTTCTGGATGTACCGCAATTAGCGTAGGAACGCCAAAACCACGTTTATATTCTTCACGTACTTCAGTGCCCGGGCACTTAGGTGCACACATCACTACTGTAATGTCACTACGAATTTTTTGGCCTTCTTCAACAATATTAAAACCGTGCGAATAACCCAATGTAGACCCTTTTTTCATTAAAGGCATGATGGCTTCAACTACACTTGAATGTTGCTTATCAGGCGTCAGGTTATAAACGATATCCGCACTAGGAATCAGTTCTTGATAGGTGCCTACCGTGAAACCATTACTGGTGGCGCGTTGAAAAGAATCACGTTTTTCGTCAATAGCGGCTTGGCGAAGCGTATAAGACACATCTAAGCCAGAATCGCGCATGTTCAAACCTTGGTTTAAACCTTGAGCACCACAACCGACGATAACAATTTTTTTGCCTTTTAAAAAATCACAGCCATTTGCAAACTCAGCGCGCTGCATAAAACGGCAACGACCTAATTGGTCAAGTTGCTGACGTAAAGATAATGTATTGAAATAATTAGCCATTGTATAAACCCTTTAAATTCTTTTGCGCTGTTTGCGCTAATTGCGTACAAGTCAGTGACGATCTTGTGATGGCAGAATAATAGCGAATATGGCATATTGTTTAAAATGATATATTTGCAACGTCATGTTGCAAAATTTGCAATGAAAAGGTTTTATGGATATTCGCAGCTTAGAACTGTTTCAACATCTGGCCACTAGCTTACATTTTGCTAAGACCTCTGATGCCTTGTTTGTTAGTCCTTCTACCCTGAGTCGAGCCATACAACGGCTTGAAGACGAGTGTGGAACGGCGCTATTTGTGCGCGATAATCGTAGCGTCAAAATCACTGCCGCAGGACTTAAGCTGCTTAACTTTAGTCAACAAACCCTTAGTGAATGGAAAAAGGTAAAGTGGGAATTACAACAAGATCATCAATTGTTGCAAGGAGAGCTAAGCTTGTTTTGTTCGGTGACGGCCAGTTATAGTCACCTACCCAAGCTGGTGAATAATTTCAGACATAAATACCCCAGAGTTGAAATTCACTTATCAACAGGTGATCCTGCATTGTCAGTTGCCAAGGTCATGCAACAAGAGACAGACGCCGCTATTGCGATTTACACCCCAGACTTTCCTGTGGAGCTCCATTTTTTGCCGCTTGAAGATGTGCCTCTGGTATTGATAGCACCTAAAGATACTTTGTTACAGCACTTGCATCAGGTGGATTGGCGCAAACATTCGATGATATTGCCTGAATCAGGACCAACTAAACGAATCGTGCATCATTGGTTTGCTGAAAAAGGGATTCGCCCCAGAGTTTACGCCACGGTGGGAGGCAATGAAGCCATAGTCAGTATGGTGGCACTAGGGTGCGGATTGGGGATCGTGCCGCAGGTGGTTTTAGATAATTCAGTGGTCGCTAACAAGGTAAACCGCATCGAGATACCCGATATTGAACCTTATAAACTCGGTTTGTGTTGTTTGCAAAAGCGGGCTGCAGAACCGGCTATACAGGCCCTATTTAGCTGCTAACTTACCCCAACGTTGGACACGCTAAGCCTTACTGCCCTTATCGTTTTTTATATTTCGCACATTAATCTTTGACTAATATCCTGTTGCCTTGCAAAAATAGCGCTTAACTTCATCCAACATGGGTTGTTTTTTTGCATGAAAAAATCTATGCCAGCCTTAGGGCCTATTTTGGTGGGGATCGTGCTTTTTCCGATTGTGTTGTTTGCTGGTTTTTCTTTTTGGAAAACGAATACCTATGAAGATGCCTTAGCAATTTTAGCTCGTCTTACTGTCCCTCAAAAAGTGGAGATACTCGATACGTGCAATGCACTGATGGCTAATATTGAGTCGTCAAAAAAGATGATTGAAAAATCCCCCTTTGCATTTATGTCTATCGATTTTATTCGGCTCAGCCATAAAACCTGCGAAGTGTTCTTGTATAAAGGTCCCGGAAAAGGCGTGGGATTTGTTGTCAGACAACAAGCAGAGCAAAACCCCGGATTTTATTGGTTTAATGATTATGAAAGTTGGGATCGTCATCCAGTTGAATTACAAAGCCTTCCTTCTACACTACCTAAATGATGTAGCTTAACTGGCCAATTTAGCTGCATGTTGTTTATTCCAGTCTCGGTGGTTAAGCACTTGACCTTGCTGGCGAATATGGGATAACTCAGCCAAATCTATCTCAGCGTTTAGCCATTGGGCTGAATTATCTTTAATTTGCAGCAAAATTCCATCTTCAGGAAATCCACGATCGACAGGGGTATAAATGCTGGCATTGCCAGTATTGCAGTCAACGGCAGGAGACCACTCTGCCCGGCCAACAGTAGGCGAATGCAAGACATAACATTGGTTTTCAAGGGCTCGAGCTTGGCTACCTATGCGTACTCGATGAAATCCTGCCAATCCGTCGGTGCAACTTGGTACTAACAGTAAGTCAGCGCCCGCAGACACTTGTTGTTGCGCATATAACGGAAACTCGGAGTCATAACAAATGTTGACTCCGAGTTTACCAATATCAGTACTGAACACTTTAATTTCATCGCCTGGATTAATAATCCATTGCTCATTTTCAAAACGCGTCATCATCAATTTATCTTGATAGCCAATTAAACCATCCGGTCCAAACAGATTCGCCCTATTGCGAAACGTTTTATTCGCTAAAAGTACCGGAAAGCTGCTGGCAAGAACGATGCAGTTATAGCGCTTTGCTAACTCAATATAGCAAGCTTGATAAGCTTGATAGAGGCCTTGCATCGCATACAGTTGCTGACTTAAATCACTATAAACGGTTTCATCAAAGAGTGATGCAAGCTCCATACTGCCATACTCTGGGAACACTAATAACTGTGCGTTTTGGGTGTAAGCCTGTTGAAACCAACTTTCCAGTTTGCTCGTAAATTGGTCAAAATGCGTAAAAAAGCTAATATCATATTGAGCAACAGCAACCTTACATTTTTTTTTGATCATGTTTTCATCCAGTAAGCCAGAAGTTTAGGGTTTTCAATTGTTTTACCCATCTCTCGCCAAACGAAGCTCGTGATTATCTCAGTTATTTTCTGGTAATCCTGACCGCGATATTGAGGAAAGCGAACGGCTTCGCCACAGTAAAATACTGTTTCTATGGCATAAGCACCATTCATCAGAGCCATTGGTACCTCTTCTGTACGCCAATGTATGGGTATTTCGGTCTATGCTCCACGATTTTTCTATCATCCTTGATCATAACAACAGGCCTTGCTGTGCAGTAAAATGGGATGATACATAGCGTGACTCACAACTAAGCGCCCCTAGATACAAATAAGGGCATTCAAAAATAATCTATATTTTTAAAGCGGCTAGCTCGGGTACATACTGTTGTGCACATCTTCCATTCATTGACTTTGTGCTGATCATGACTCTCCAAAAGTTGGCCCTCCTAGGCTATTTCACCCTGTAAGTTATCGTCACAACGTTACCCTTGTTATCTGCTTGCATTAACAAGCAACCAATACAGAGACCTTGTGTGTATGCAGTATTTTATCTACTTTCTACTGCTAATAGTTAGAAAGCAACAAATATGCCTGAACAGATAATTATGCGGGTTTTGTACAAATGGCTTTCATGAAACACAGGCTCTCCCAACAAACTGATAGTTAAGCCTCTAATATAATGACAAGACACTTAAGCCTAAAAAGTGGCTGTAAGTCACTACTATTGTGCATGCCAGTCAAATTTGTTGCTATCTGTTGTTGGCAAAGCGCTTCTGTTAATCTAGCGGCGTAAATCAAAGACAATCCTAAACACTTGTTTAAATAAGTACGCACAGAGATACCTAACATTATGATCATCTTCTTTATCTGTATTACTATTTTGCTCATTGGTTATAAATTTTACAGTCCTTTTGTTGAAAAACAGGCGGGTATTGACCCAAATGCTATCACCCCGCAATCACGTTTTAACGAGGGGGTTGATTATGTTGCTATTCATCCTGTCAGAGCCTTTTTGATTCAGTTTTTAAATATTGCCGGAGTTGGGCCGATTTTCGGTCCCATCTTAGGGGCACTTTATGGTCCGGTTGCATTAGTATGGATTGTATTGGGCAATGTATTAGGTGGAGCCGTTCACGACTATTTTTCTGGTGTAATGAGCATCAAAGAAGATGGAAAAAGTTTACCTGAAATAGCCGGGCACTATTACAACGTGGTATTCAAAGGACTAATGTTGGTTTTTACCGCGATGTTGCTGTTTTTTGTCGGCGTGGTATTTATCATGAGTCCGGCGGGTCTGCTGAGTAACCTTGACTCATTTGAAGGTACGATTCTGGCGAACAATACCTTTTGGGTCTTAGTGATTTTGGCTTATTACTTTTTAGCCACTTTGTTACCCATCGATAAAATCATCACCAAGTTTTATCCAATCTTTGGTTTGTTGATGATAGTTATGACCAGTATGATCGCCATAGCCTTACTGTTAGATGCACCACATCTTCCCCTTGCTGGTGATTTTTGGGCCTATTTTGAAAGCGAGCACGCCCATGACTTTTTAGCGCCAAATCCCGATGGTTTGCCCACTTGGCCGCTGTTATTTATCACAATAACCTGTGGCGCGATCAGTGGTTTTCACTCTACTCAAGCGCCGATCATTGCACGTTGTTTAACTAACGAAAAATACGTACGTCCAGTCTATTACGGCGCCATGATGTGTGAAGGTATTGTTGCTTGTGTGTGGGCTCTGGCAGGTATTGCTGCGTTTCCAGAAGGATATGCGGGTCTTAAAGCCATGTTAGATATTGGTGGGCCGGGCTTGGTCGTTAACCATATTGCAAACAGCTATTTGGGGCTGTTTGGTGGCATTATGGCTATTATAGCCGTTGCGGTTTTCCCCATTACATCTGGTGATACCGCCTTTCGTTCACTGCGCTTGACCTTGGTAGACGCCTTTAATATTCCACAAAGTATCCGTAACCGTTTGTTATTGTCTATCCCGATTTTGACCATCGCTTTTCTGATGACCAAACTAGATTTTACGCTTATTTGGCGCTACTTTGCTTTTTCAAATATGTTGTTATCCACCAGCGTGTTGTGGCTTGCCACTAAATATGTATTTGATCGCGGAAGCTTTCATTGGATTGTGAGTATTCCTGCGGTAATCGCCTCGGCTATTACTCTGTCATACATCATGACAGCGGCAATTGGCTTTAATTTGTCCAGTGAATTAGGCAAACCTATTGGCGTCGTTGTTGCGGTAATTGGCTTCGTTGGATTGGTATTTTTCCATAAAAAACATCAGCGAGTCTGACGTAGGTCGCCTCTCAACCTTGAGGCTTTAATTGCTTAGTTATTCGCCAATTGAGCCAACATTCTATCAAAGGCCCGATAATGCAAGGCTTCTGCTAAATGTGGGCGTTGTATATGCGGGCTATTCGCTAAATCGGCAATACTGCGCGCCACCTTTAGTACGCGGTGATAGGTGCGCAGTGATAAACCAAGTTTCTCTACAGCCCGCTGTAAAAAGAGTTGATCTTCAGTGCTAAGTTTGCAGTGTATGTCTACTTCTTTGCTCCCTAATTGAGCATTGGTTTTTCCCGCTCTTAACAGTTGCTGCTGGCGTGCAGCGAATACTCGTTGGCGGACTTCACGGCTGCTTTCACCTCGTTGTTTTACTTGTTCTGAAAAATCATTAGCGGGCAATTTGGGCACATCAACTTGTAAGTCTATTCGGTCTAAAAAAGGCCCTGAAATACGGTTTAAATACCGTAATACTTGGTCTGATGTTGAGCGGCCATCATTAAGGCTGCCTGTGGGGCTCGGATTCATAGCTGCGACAAGCTGAAATTGCGCCGGAAATTGGGCTTGCCGTGCTGCCCGTGAAATTGACACGGTGCCTGACTCAAGGGGTTCGCGCAGCACGTCGAGTACCTTTCTATCAAACTCAGGTAATTCGTCTAAAAAGAGTACGCCATGATGGGCTAGGGATATTTCACCTGGGCGTGGAATGCTGCCGCCACCTACTAAAGCTACCGCAGAGCTAGTGTGGTGGGGATGGCGAAAAGGGCGCTGCTTCCATGTAGCAGGGTCAACCGGTTTACCCACAATTGAATGTATGGCCGCACTAGCGAGTGCTTCCTCGTCGCTCATGGGTGGCAGTATGGTAATCAAGCGACTGGCTAACATGGTTTTGCCAGTACCAGGTGGCCCAGTAAACAATAAATTATGCGCCCCCGCTGCAGCGATTTCTAAGGCGCGTTTGGCGGTACTTTGGCCTACGACATCTTGTAAATCGTTGTCGTATTGTGCCTCTTGTGTTGCAGTATTAACTTGAAAGTAAGCAAGGGGTTTTTGCCCCATAATGTGGTTAAACACATCCACTAGCTGATGTGCTCCAATGATTTTAGCGTCTTTAATCAGTGAGGCTTCAGCGGCGTTATCAATAGGTAATATGGCATGATGTTTAGCTTGAGAGCAGGCATAAGCAAAGGGTAATGCACCACTGACCGCACGAATTTCACCAGATAAAGCTAGCTCGCCGACCAGCTCTAATTGCTGCAGTTGCGCAGCGGGTAATTGATAAGTAGCGGCAATAATACCAATAGCAATGGCAAGATCAAAGCGTCCTCCATCTTTGGGTAAGTCAGCAGGGGCAAGGTTAACGGTGATACGTTTAGCCGGAAATTCAAAGCCAGAGTTAACGAGTGCGCTGCGTACCCGATCTTTTGCTTCTCGTACCGACGCCTCTGGTAACCCGACTAAATTGAAACAGGGTAGGCCATTTGCTAAATGCACTTCTACATTAATAAGGGGGGCGTCGATGCCAACACTGGCTCGCGAAAAGACAAGGGCTAAGGACATACGCAACTCCATTTGCAGGCACACACTGTAGTGATAAGGCTAGCCAATCCTTGGCAAAATGCGAATTTAAAGCTTTAGCCGGTCGAACGATCGCTAATCGTCCAGCTAATCATTTGTTTCATTGATGGCTCTTTACCATACATGTTCATGCCCATTTTAAAGAGTCTCCCCGCGGCGCCCCTCATCCACAGGTTTAACATGAGTAACATGGCACATGATAAGAGCGGTTGCCACAGTGGTACTTCAAGGACCGACATTCTCACTGGCATAGCCGCAAAAGATGTCAGCGGAAAATAACTCAAAAACTGCAAGGCCCAGCCTGATGGGCTATCCATGACCAAAAAAGTTAAAATAATCGGCACTAAGGGTAATAACATGATGCTGGTTTTGGCGCTGTGATTTGGATCGTCGATGGCAGCAGCAATAGCTGCCATGAAGGCTGTACACAAGTAAATCCCGCAGAGTGAAAATAAGGCAAACCAGGGCAGCATTGCCCAGTCGATAACACGCATATCAATGCTATTTCCACCGATAATGACAGAGAAAAAGGCATAGCCCAATAAACCAGTAAGTGCGGCGCTGGTCATGGCTTTTATCGCGTGCAACATTTGTCCGAGGATCTTGCCATCAATCCAAGTTTGTGGACTCATGCAGGCATAAAGCTGTTCAGTAACCCGCTGTTGTTTTTCTCCCGTAACACTGGCAAATAGTTGGCCAAATGAGGTAAACATGCCTGCCAGTAGCAATACTAAAATACCCACTGCGGTGGAACTGCTGGTTTTTTCATCTGATTTGATACGTTCATCTAAATAGCTGAAATCAAAACGTGCTGGCGCGTTTAATACGGCTAACTGTTTTTCTTGTAAACCTAAGCGAGTGGCGAAGTTGAGAGTGTAGTGTTGTATGAGTTGCTGTTGCAGTTGTTCAAGCCACGCCTGTTTATCTTGGCTGTAGATACTCACTTGTTTACTGCCGTCAGCAAGGTCCTGTTCAATGAGTATAGCGTCCCACTTTTGTTGCTCGCTTAACTCGATTTTTAGCGTCTGTAAATCGAGACTGGTATGAATAAACTGAAAGTTATCAGTGTTTTGCGGCAGATTGATATGCTCAGATACGGCAATGCGATACATGTCCTGGGTGTCGTCTTTAACCTGTTGCCATACAAAAACCAGTAGCCCGATACCAAGCATAATGAGTTTTGAAACCAGTTCTTGTTTCCATTTAAAAAAATGGGTGAATTCCCAAGACGTAACCAACCATGTTTGCGCCCATTTACTTGGTTTATTTATCACTGTTGGCTTCTCCATGGTTAGCAATTGCTGATAGATATAGCTGGTGAAGATCTAATTTTTCACTGTGCAAACTGACTAACTCGCCAAGTCTAGGCAAAATGAGCAACAGGTCGTTTAAAACATGTTGATTACTCAAATTAATACGTAAAGTGTGTGAATCGATTAACTGATAAGCAGAGTCTTTAAGTAAGCTGGTGATACGCTTTTCATCTATGTTTTCAGAAAATTTTGCGGTTAATACGCCTGACACCTTAGCCTGTTGGCGGATGGCATGTAGTGTGCCGTAAAAAACGCACTGGCCCTTATTGAGTAGCAACATTCTATCAGCTAGCTTTTCCACCATGGCCATTTGATGAGCGCTAAGTATAACGGTCATACCCTTGGCTTTTAACTCAGCCAAAAATTGTACAACCTTTTCTTGATTAATAGGGTCGAGCCCAGAAAATGGCTCATCCAATATGACCCAACTAGGTTGATGAATGACCGCGGTAATTAACTGTACTTTTTGTTGATTACCTTTGGATAAGGATTTTAGCTGTGCGTCGATACGATCTAATAAATCAAAGCGTTCTAACCAATACTTAGCTTCTTTAATGGCGGCCGTTTTATCTACCCCATTGAGTTGGGCAAAATAGACAATGTTTTTGAGCACTGACTTTTCGGGGTATAAGCCACGATCTTCTGGTAAATAGCCTAAGGCGTGAGAAGGGATAAAGGGATAATAGCGATTGTTTATGCTGACTTTAATTTGTCCGGAGTCGGCTTGGGTAAAACCACTCAGCATGCGGATCAGTGATGACTTGCCAGCCCCATTTGGCCCTAATAGTGCAAATATCTCGCCTTTTTTAACACCAAACGATAATCGATTAATCGCCTGCACCTGAGCGTACTGTTTACAGATTTGCTGAACTTCAAGTTCCATTTGCTATCCTCTTTTTAAATGACGGCATTGATTGAGACCAAGATAGATCGCAATACTCCATAGTCAGCATTATTCGAAATTTATTACATGCAATGGCAATAGTACTTATTCTACTTTGTCATGAGCTTGGAAAACGGGCAAATGCCAATGCCATTTCATGGCGCCAAGCCGAAAAATAAGAGTAATGGCAAAACCGGTACTTAAGCACAAAATCGGGCTCAAATTTAATGACATCGCACCCATGTAGCAAGCGCCGCCAAGAATACAGGCAGTGGCGTATAATTCGCCTTTTAGCACCAGAGGGATTTCGCGACAAATAACATCACGAATTAAACCACCGAATACACCGGTCATGGTACCCAGCGCAATGGCAATAAGCGGCGATGCGCCGTAAGTCAGCGCTTTTTGCAAACCCATCACGTTAAAAAAAGCTAAACCAATAGCATCGGCAAATAACAGATAGCCTAAGGGGAAGGTATTTTTAGTACGTAACCAAATAATGGTAATCAGGGCTGCCGCGAGTATGGCGTAAAAGAAACTGGGGTCTTGAACCCAGAACACCGGTAAATCGAGTATCATGTCGCGCAATGTCCCACCACCAATGGCCGTTACAGATGCAAGAACAACAACTCCAAAACCATCCATGTTCTTTTTATAGGCCATCAATGTGCCTGATACAGCAAAAACGGCAACGCCGACTAAGTCTACCCAATGTAACCACGTGATCATATTAACCCCACCTCTTTGCGGCGCTCATCATACGCGCTTAGATTTATGTGTGGCAAGTCACGGGTATAATTGGCCATTTTGAATATATACTCCTTCAAAAAAGCATATAACAGAGCTTGCTTGCTAGTTTAGGTTCGTGTTACCAATACATGCAGTGACGATTTATTATTTTTAAAGCCCTATACCCAGCTCTCAGGAGTGCGATCTTGTGCCCAACTTATTCATAACAGCGTGGCTGAGAATAGTAGTTGTGATTATTTCATTGCGGGGATAGTGCTGACATAAAGGTTAGCTAACTAGACCCCCGCACCACCGTCCGGGGGTTTTTTATTGGTGGGCATTATCCGCACCACCAATAAAAATTCTAAAGGTTTTTAGGCAGATATTACTGCTTCCATTACAGATTATAAAAGGTGTCAAACATGCCAAAGTTACGTTCAGCAACCTCCACCCAAGGCAGAAATATGGCTGGTGCCAGAGCCTTATGGCGCGCCACGGGTATGACTGATAAAGATTTCACTAAACCAATTATTGCGGTGTCTAATTCTTTTACTCAGTTTGTGCCGGGCCATGTTCACTTAAAAGATATGGGACAATTGGTTGCGCGTAGTATTGAGGCGGCGGGCGGTGTGGCAAAAGAATTTAACACCATCGCTGTAGATGACGGTATTGCCATGGGCCACAGCGGTATGTTGTACAGTTTGCCTTCTCGCGAAATTATTGCCGATGCCGTGGAGTACATGGTTAACGCTCATTGCGCTGATGCCATCGTATGTATCTCGAACTGTGACAAGATTACTCCGGGGATGTTGATGGCCTCAATGCGCCTGAACGTGCCAGTAATATTTGTATCAGGTGGTCCAATGGAAGCGGGTAAAACCAAGCTATCTGACAAAATTATCAAACTTGATCTGGTTGATGCCATGGTAGCGGGTGTTGATAGTAATGTATCAGATGAAGAAAGTGGTGAGGTAGAGCGTTCAGCTTGTCCTACTTGTGGCTCATGTTCTGGTATGTTTACCGCCAATTCCATGAACTGTTTAACCGAAGCTTTAGGTTTGTCTTTGCCCGGCAATGGTTCAATGTTAGCCACCCATGCCGACCGCGAAAGTTTGTTTATTAAAGCAGGTCAACAAATTGTTGAGCTGTGTAAACGTTATTATGAACAAGATGATGAAAGCGTATTACCTCGCAACATCGCTAATTTTAAAGCCTTTGAAAACGCGATGACACTCGATATTGCCATGGGCGGCTCAACCAATACCATTTTACACTTGTTAGCTGCTGCGATTGAAGGTGAAGTGCCCTTTACCCTTGAAGATATCGACCGTTTATCGCGCAAAGTACCACACCTATGTAAGGTTGCGCCTTCTACACCACTTTATCATATGGAAGACGTACACCGTGCTGGTGGCGTGTTGGGTATATTAAATGAGTTGAACAAAGCGGGTTTATTGCATGGCGACAGCATGCATGTACTGGGTAAAACCATGGGCGAAGTGATCAGTGAATGGGATATAACTAATCCGGCCAATGAGCACGCCTTAACTTTTTACCGAGCGGGCCCTGCTGGCATTCGCACTACCAAAGCCTTTAGCCAAGATTGCCGTTACCCGACTGCCGATACAGACCGCGAAAATGGCTGTATTCGCGACCGAGCACATGCCTTCAGCGAAGAAGGTGGTTTGGCTGTTTTGTTTGGTAATATTGCTGAAGACGGCTGTATTGTAAAAACGGCAGGCGTGGATGAGTCTATCCACAAGTTTACCGGGCGTGCGCGTATATATGAAAGTCAAGATGAGGCCGTTAGCGCTATTTTAGGTGATCAGGTGGTAGCAGGTGACGTGGTCGTTATTCGTTACGAAGGTCCTAAAGGCGGCCCTGGTATGCAAGAAATGCTGTACCCAACAACCTATCTTAAAGCCAAAGGTTTGGGCAAGAAGTGTGCGCTGATCACCGACGGGCGTTTTTCGGGTGGTACCTCAGGTTTGTCTATTGGACATTGTTCACCAGAAGCCGCAAGTGGTGGTGGCATCGGCTTAATAGAAGAAGGTGATAACATTATCATTGATATTCCTGCTCGTTTTATCGGCGTGGATATTTCAGATGAGGTATTGCAACATCGCCGTGAAAAAATGAATGCCAGCGACAAACCATGGAAGCCTCTTAACCGTGAGCGCAAGGTCAGCTTAGCCCTGAAAGCCTATGCCTTATTGGCCACTAGCGCTGATAAAGGCGCAGTGCGTAATGCTGCCATGTTGGAAGATTAAATGAGCCTGTCAGCCAACGATTATTTAAAACGCATCTTATTGGCACCCGTTTATGATGTGGCAGTCAAAAGTGATTTGGTCAAACTTGATAAGTTGTCGGCTACTTTAGGCAATGAAATTTGGTTAAAGCGTGAAGATCAACAACCCGTTAAGTCATTTAAATTACGCGGTGCCTACAATAAGTTAGCCAGCTTATCTGATGAGCAGTTGCAAGCTGGCGTGGTGGCTGCCTCTGCCGGTAACCACGCGCAAGGAGTAGCTTACTCGGCACAGCGGAAAAAAATACAAGCGCATATTGTGATGCCAGAAACCACGCCTGACATCAAGGTAGATGCAGTGCGTAGTTTCGGCGGTGAGTATGCCAATGTGATTTTGCATGGCACCAGCTTTGACCAAGCTAAAGATGAAGCCCTACGCTTATCGCAAGTCCATGGATATACCATGGTGGCCCCCTTTGATGATGAAGATGTTATTACTGGCCAAGGCACCATTGGTCGTGAACTCCTCGAGCAAAACCCTCATATCGATACCCTATTTATCGCGGTAGGTGGTGGTGGTTTGGCAGCGGGTATCTCGGTTTTTTTGAAGCAACTTAAGCCCGATCTAAAAATTATTGCCGTAGAATCAGATGAATCTGCTTGTTTGCAAGCCGCTATCAAAGCGGGTAAGCCTGTGCCATTGCCCTCTGTAGGGATCTTTGCAGATGGCGTGGCAGTAAAAACCATCGGAACTGAGCCTTTTCGTTTATGCCAACAATACATCGATGAGGTGATCACGGTTTCTACTGATGAAATTTGTGCGGCAATTAAAGATATTTTTGATGACACCCGCGTGATAGCTGAACCTGCAGGCGCATTGTCGATTGCTGGTATTCGTAAATATTTACAACAAAATCCGATGCAAGGGCATACCTTCGGCGGTATTTTGTGTGGCGCTAATATTAACTTTCATACCTTGCGTTATGTGTCTGAACGCTGCGAGTTAGGCGAGCAAAAAGAAGCGGTATTTGCGGTTAAAATTCCAGAGCGTGCTGGTGCGTTCAAGCAGTTTTGTGAGTTATTAGGTGGTCGTATCATTACCGAATTTAATTACCGCTATGCTACCGAGGGCGAGGCCCATATCTTTGTGGGTATTAAATTGCGTGGTGGTAGGGCAGAGTTCAAAGAATTAAGCACGACATTGGCTCAGCATGACTACCAATGTTTTGATCTTAGTGAAAACGAGATGGCTAAGTTGCACGTGCGGTATATGGTGGGTGGTCGCCCAGCACATTTGCAAAACGAACATATTTTTTCATTCGAATTTCCTGAATACCCCGGCGCCCTGATGAAGTTTTTAAATACCTTGGGTGAAACGTGGAACATTACCTTGTTTCATTATCGCAATCATGGCGCAGCCGCGGGCTTAGTGTTGTGTGGTTTTGAAATTCCACCTGAGCAACGTACTGATTTTGATCAACACTTAGCCGCGCTAAATTATCAACACGAAGAGCAAACCCATAATCCGGCCTATCGTTTCTTTTTATCTGATTTGAAAGGTGTGTTTTAGTTAAGTGTCATCCGGAGTTGTCTGTGCAAACTATTATAGATGATATCGCTGCGCAGATGGCTTTGGTGCCTAACAAGGGCACTGTCGCATCCTATATTCCGCAGCTTGCAAGTGTTAACCCAGACCAGTTCGCCATTAGTATCGCCCTGACAAATGGCGAGGTTTATCACGCGGGCTGCGCACACACCCTATTCTCCATACAAAGTGTTTCTAAAGTTTTTACTCTTACCTTAGCACTAGGCAAACTAGGGGAGCGGGTTTGGCAACGCGTTGGTCGTGAACCCTCAGGTGACCCGTTTAATTCTATTGTGCAACTGGAACACGAGCACGGTAAACCCCGAAATCCTTTCATTAACGCTGGCGCCATCGCGATTGCTGATGCCATTATGCAGGGCCATCAACCCAAAGAAGCCTTGGCTGAAATTATACAGTTTGTGCGTTTTTTAGCGAATGATGACAGTATTGCCATTGATGAAAAAGTGGCGCGCTCAGAGTTAGAAACCGGTGACCGAAACGCCTCTTTAGCACATTTTATGGCGTCTTTCGGTCATTTTAAAAACCCAGTTGATGCGGTGCTCGGCACGTATTTTCATCATTGCTCTATCGCCATGAATACTCAGCAACTTGCCACAGCGGGTTTGTTTTTAGCCAATAATGGCATCAATCCACATACGGGTTATGCCGTTGTGTCACCCAATCGTGCGAAGCGCATCAACTCATTGATGTTGATGTGCGGTCATTATGATGGTTCGGGTGAGTTTGCATTTAGAGTGGGTTTACCGGGTAAAAGTGGCGTGGGCGGTGGTATATTGGTTATTGCACCGGGTAAAGCATCAATAGCGGTGTGGTCGCCTGGACTTGATGCAATTGGCAACAGTAAGTTAGGCACTCATGCCCTTGAGATATTGGCGCAAAAGACCGGATGGTCAATCTTCGGTGAGTAGTTACTCGATTAGCTGGATGGCCTAATTAGTGTTGGTTTTTCTAAAGTAATCGAGTAATTCTAAGGCAAAGTTTTTATGTTCAACAAAGTGATTAATATTTGCATCCTGGTGCATGAATTCTGAGAAGCCTTGCACCTCGGGCATAGGCACATCATCGAGTAATTTAAATCCCATTTGCCAATCAGCAAAGCAGCGTTTGCTGATTGGTCGATACGCTAACTGATATACTTGGTCATGGCGTTGGTCTTGTTTGATTTTGTCGAACAATAGATTAATCGCTTTTTCAGGGCCTTCTATGGCTTGAATAAAATTGCCTTTATTGTTGTATAGCAGCAAACCAGAAATATCGTTTAAGTAATTATTTTTTCGCGCGATTTTGAGGATTTCAATAAGATCTTGGTGAGTAAAGTCGACACTGGCGACACTGACATACACTAATTCAACTAATGATGCTGTTGATTCATGCTTATTCATAAAATATCACCTCATTCATTGAGTAGCTTAGGTAAAAGTGGCGTTACCGCTTCTGGCATCATCGGCTTGTGTAAGAAAAACCCCTGGCCGATGTTACATTTATGAGCCGTCACATAGTCCAACATAAACTGGTCTTCAATTCCTTCTGCAATAACACTTAATCCCAAATTATGACCAATATCAATAATGGTTTTAGCGATAGTTGATGATTGCGCATTGGACTGAATGTCTTGTAAAAACGCCTTGTCGACTTTTAAATAATGCAGCGGTAAAAACTGTAAGTAGCTAAAGGAAGAGTAACCCTTACCAAAGTCATCTAAAGCGAAGGTAATGCCAAGCTTATTTAACATCAGCATCGTCTCTTTAATACTGTCTTTGTCTTCCATAAAAATAGACTCGGTCAACTCAATAATGAGCTGGCTACCCTCAATATTAAAACGTTCTAGGCTGTCGATAAGATGCTTAATGAGTATTTCGCTTTGAAACTCTAAGCTGCTTAAATTTATCGACACTGTCGTCTTACAAATATCCAATTGATTCCATTTAGCAATTTGCTGACAAGTTTTTGTAATCACCATTTGGCCGATGTCAGTAATTAAGCCCGTCTGCTCTGCTATCGCAATAAAAACATCAGGAGATACTCGGTCGCCATTTGGCCGTTGCCATCTGCACAGGGCCTCAAGACTACTTATTTGCATACTCGCTAAATCTACCTTGGGTTGGTATTCCAAGTGCAGTTCGCCGTTGCTGATAGCCTTGCGTAAGGCTTGTTCGATGGCTAGCTGTTGCAGTGCATTACTTTCAACTTCGTGGCTGTAAAAATGCAGGCCATTTTTTCCGGCTGCTTTTGATTGGTACATGGCTAAGTCAGCCTTTCGAATCAGGGCCGATGCGTTATCGTCATCGCTTGGGTAGACGGCGATACCAATACTGGCAGTGACGTAGTGCTGGCGTGTAGCAATATCAAAAGGCATTTTTAACAAGGCTAGGATATCTTGGCAGATGGAGGTCACGGCGTTTTCGGACTGGATGTTTTCGAGTAAAATAACAAACTCGTCGCCGCCCTGGCGCGAGAGTGTATCTTGCTCTCTTAGTCTCGTTTGCAGTCGCCGCACAACTTCTTGCAACAATTTATCGCCTGCTTCATGACCTTCGCTATCGTTAACCTTTTTAAAATTGTCGAGATCAAGAAACAATATCGCTAATTTATTTTTCTCTCTTTTAGCAATCGCGAGGGAATGTTTAATCCGATCAAGTAGTAGGGCACGATTAGGTAAGCCAGTTAAGCTGTCGTGATAAGCTTGATACTGGATGGTGGCTTCGTGTTGTTTTTGCAGCGTAACGTCATGAAAGCACCATACACGGCCAGTGAGTTTCCCTTCTTGAATTTGGGGTAAAGAGCGAAAACTAAAACATCGTGTATCACGCATTGCTAGGGTGCCTGATAAGTCTTTTAACGGGTCTTCTTTGAGTTCTTCTACCAGTAATAAGAGCTGATCTCTGTCTTGCAAATAATCTAAAAAGGCTTTCCAGGTGGTGACTTCTGTCAAATTAATGTCGTTAAAAAAGGCCTTACCCATACTGTTAAACGAAATCAACTCTCCTTCTAAATCATACACTAAGACTATTTCGCCAGTTGAATCAAAGGTGGCTTGCAATAAACCGAGTGAGTGTTTGAGTTGAGCTTGCACGTGTTCCATCGACGCAAGTTGGTTTTTTAGGGTTTCATTGCGTTCATTTAGCTCATTTGAGGTCAAAAATAATGAGCGCTCAAGCATTTTGAGGGTTTGTTCGTTTTGACTATAGGCATCGGATATGGATTGCAGCAAAACATTATTTTCTGTTTCAAATGCCTCATCTTTTAGTGCGCGCTTAAGTTGTCGCTGTAACAATTTATGCATAGCTTAGTTTTCTGAAAAAAGCGTGATAGTCATGGTCTGATTGTGCAAACCACAGCGGCCAATCGCCTTAATAGGCGATATTTCTCCGTAAGAATAAAACCCGCTAAAAGCGCAATTTGAAGGAAAGGTGTCTTCAATAATCTCCAACTCCTCTTCCACTCGCTGGCCCAGAACCAATCGTCGTCCAACGCAGCTAATGAGGATGGCGAGTTCTGGATGAATTTGTTCGTTTGACGATAACGCTTGCTTGGCGGCCATTTGAGCGCCATCGATTAAGTCTTCATAATTAGATTGCATTAATTGACAGCTTGAGCCCTCTGGCATATTGCCAGCAAAAACCATGCTTTTGCTTTCTTCGTCGATCGATAGAATAGTGCGAACAAGTTGCTCTGACTCTCCCTCTAATTGCAGTGCTAAAGGATAAAGTAAGGCTGAGGCGGGTAAACCGTCAGCAAATTCACCTAAAAAGTTTTTGTATAAATCTAAAGCGGGTTGATTGTCTATCTCCAACAGTACATTGGCTTGTGACTTCGTTATGATGCGTTTAGGACCGAAGGGATGCCAGCCACCTAAGTTGCCATGCCCTATGTTTAGGTTGTCACCGTAGAACCCAGCCACTACAACTAAACCGTTTTCAACTCTATCGTTATGCCACACGGTAGTTTGTTCAAATTTGTCACCGTCACCAGCTAATCCGCCTGTTGCGGTAACGCCTTCAGGTAAATGACGCTGCAAACCATCGACTAATTCGCTACCATTAACTAACTGACCATCACTAATAATAAAAACATGCTTTAGCCCGTCATCGGGTAATTGGCAGAGTAAGTGGCTAATAAGATCATCGGAATTTTTGTAGTTCCCAATCGCGTCACTAACCACGTGTATGTTTGAACTAGAAAATTCTACTGCGGTTAAGCAAATGCTGTTGTCAAAAATAAGGTTGCCTTGGATTTCTCCACTTGTTGTACAGCCAATAATTTGCGCCTGAGGGAAAGCGCTTTTTAACTCTTGGCGAAAGTCATCAGATGACATGGCATTATGATCACCGAAAGCCAGCAACCACTGGGCTTTAGCGCTTTGTGGCAAGGGTGAATGCCAGTGTTGATTTTGATATACAGATTGAAAAATTTTCAAGCAAACTCACCTCATTTAGTTAGTATCTCACGTTATTTTGCCAAGAATAACAAACTCCAGATCTAGGCTTTTTATCTTGCACCTAACCAGTCAATACTCACTTTTAAAGCGCTAAGTACTGCTTAATAGTAGCTAAACTACCTCGTTAGTCTATCTAAATATTGCTAATAATTGAGTGGGAGTCTTGAGCTTTTAATTCGTCAATCTGGGCTATTAATAATGAAACTGCAGCAAACAAGATTAGCAAGTTTCGAGTAGCTTAGATTTGTAAACGTTATCCAAGCACGGCTATTTTTTATACCAACTTGGATGATGAGGTGAGGCCAGTAGAGTCGACAATTGATATTGCTTGGCTTGTTCACGCGTTAATTGATGTGCCCAATTCACCCGACCTTTGGGGTTTGCGCCTGGGCCATGATTATTAAATTCTGCGTAGTAGCTATTACGATGAGCGGCTTGATTGCTCCAATCATCCCAGCCTTTAGGCGTGATATGCGAACCAAAATCAGAGTTTATGAATACTGTTTTAGCAAAGGTGCGCCAAGGGCGACCTAAATACACCTCGTTTACCCCCTCTTTAGCGGTTAAACGGCAGTTTAAAAACACCAAACCGATGTCATTATGCGCCACCGTCGAGGCCGCAGTAATAAAAGAATTACTCAGAGATTTTATTTCGCAGTGATCAAATACTGCTGTGGCGTTGCCAAAGATAAAGTCAGTGGTGCCCTCTATGTAGCAATCCTTAAAATATTGATGGGTATCCTCACCGCTGACATACACCGTATCTTGATGGCCTAATAAACGCGTTTGGTAAAAACTTGCGCGGTCTGCAGTTACAGCAAGAGCGATGGCCTGCCCCACGGGCCCAGCTGTATTGCGAATAGTCAGGTTTTGCGCATGAAAGTCATTGCCATCAACTTGTAATGTGGCGGTGTGAAAGGTGCTATTACGGCCTTTGGCAATTTTGTTGAAATGGTCATCAAAGCTGATAATTGTACGCTCTACACTTTCGCCAATCAGGTTTACACGAGGATTCCATTCATAGACATGCACTTTTTCTTGGTAGAGGCCGTTTTTAATATTAATGGTGATGGGTTTATCAGGAAACGTTTTGCTAGCATCAATTGCAGCTTGAATAGACCTGAAATCACCGCTGCCATCTTGTGCAACAGTCATATGATAGCGAATGTTTTCTGCACTAATTGAAAATGAAAATACATAGACACTGAGAAAAATAGCAAGGATGTGGCGCATACTCAAACCGACTGAATAAAACCCTAAGGCTAGCATTGGTGATACTTAACCACCAAGGCCGTTAGCGGTTTAGTTCAAATAGCAAGCATTGCCGCCTAAACATTACTTAACTGGCTGATACGGTTTGGATGATCTTAAGTAAGGTAAATTCAGCTGGTTTGCGCATAGAGATGCCAAGTTCAACGATTAAGTGACCTTTTTGAATATCGGTGTAGGTCATGGTCTGATTGATGCCTACTCTAACAAAATAAGCTTCGTCAGGCTTGGCGCCTGCTAAAGCACCTGTCCGCCAAAGTTGCATGAGGTAGTTGTCTATCATGGTACGAGCAGTAGTCCATAGGTTGTGATCATTAGGCTCTTGTGCAAGGCCTTTTAAAGCCTCTTCAATAGATTTTTCGATCATATTCATGGTGCGCCTGATATTGATATAGCGCCATTCATTGTCATTACCTGCAAGGGTTCTCGCCCCCCAAATCAGCACACCCTGACCGATAAAGTTGCGGATAGCATTCACTGACTTACCCGACGGCGTGACTGTCATGTCTTGTTGAAGTTGATTATTCACCAACTGGCATGGACTAATAACTGAGGTTAGCGAAATATTGGCCGGAGCTTTCCATACCCCTGTGCTTAAGTCAGTGAAGACATAAGCCCCACACACCGCGCCACTTGGCGGCAAAAGGCTCAGTTTTTCAGCCATAGTGGTGAATAGCGCCTGATAAAATGGGCTAGCACTAAGTAGCATTTGATGTGCTTTTTGAGTTTGAGCGCTCTGTTTTTGTTTGTGAGGGTCAAGGCCGTTTTCTGGCAACATATCAATTATCCCTTGGACGTATTGCCGCATGATGTGCTGTTTTTTGTCTCGTTGTGAATACTGTATATTTAGCTCCGCAGATAACAATGTTTTTAGCTTGGCTATAGCTTTAATAGCAGTGAAATGAAGGTCGTTGGCGCCAACTATGCTGGTATTTATCCAAGGATAATAGGCGGCTGCATAACTGAGATTTTGGCTGCCTATGTTGTGGCAAAACGAATCGATACAGTCGTTTTGATTGGCTCGATTTGATGCTAAATAGCCTTGATAAATATCTACGATAGCAAAGCGTTTAGCAGATTTTTGAGAGCAATGGCTGAGCAGGGCGTGTTGCACTGCCGTGCAGTCATTTTGATTATCTAAGGCTACCGCGTCAGGTATCAACACAATCGATGCTGGTATATCGTGAGTGATTGCCTTTAATCCATTTAGCAGCGAGTTTGGGCTTATGTTTGCACCATAGTGACCTACAGAAACCACGTAACATGTGCTACCACCATTGTTAAAAAATAAGACGATGCTGCGATACAGTAAAAAATTTTGACTGCATTGATTCAGGCTGTAACCCTTATTTGCTAGGGTTAGATCAGGAACCTGAGCCCCTTGCGTGGTATCGATGTTAAATTGGTGGAGGGCATCACCCCCAAAAAAGCGTTCGAATTCAGGCAGTGAGTTGATTTTAGTGGGTATATTCAGAAGAGAAAGGCCGTTTAATTTCTGTCGCTCTGTATAACCAATAAAGATCGCAATATGACTTGAAGCTGAAACGATGTGTGGCGGCAAACGAGGGGTTTCGTTGATGAAAACCCCAGGCGTTAAATATTCTGGCATTGTCCTATCCTTTTGAGCTGAATGAGCAGCTGAACGTGTAAATTTTCGTTTGCGAAAACCATCATAAATCCGTGTATATAGCCTAGTTCATAGTCAATTAAGTGCCATACAAAGCCATTTTTTTTCAACCTTTTTAAGGTTGTTAAATTTATTTTCATTTTTTGCATCCAGTCACCTACCTGAGTCGTTTGGCTTTTTGAAAGGCAGCGTTAGTGCAGTTCGTCTGCTGGTACTACTCACTTACTAGGTAATTGGAGAGGAATAATGAAAACAACTAAAAATCATGGGTCTATGCCCCTTACAGCAACATTTTTAAGGACTTTGTTAGGTGTGTCGATTGCATTTGCACTAACGGCTTGTAATGGTGACGATGGCGATATGGGGGCACCAGGCATGAACGGTCAAGATGGGATGAATGGCCAAGATGGCGCAAATGGCAGCCCGTCTTTTTCGCCAGCAACCTTCTTTATATCGAATAATGGGGCAGACAATGCTGGAACAGTCAGTGTCGTGGACCAAAACGCAGGCCTGTTAAAAACCCTAAGCTCTGCAAACAACGAAGGTATCGACTTAGATCCTTTATCTAATTTGGTTCACGCAGGGGATAGCAGTTTAGGCAGTGTGAGAACCCTATGTCATGTAGCCAGTCGTAGTGATGGTGCAATGTATCAAGCCAATACTGATCGCGATATTACTGGGGCAGCGACAGGCCTGACTAACCCCAAAGGTATTGAGGTTGTGCAAGGTGCTGGACTGATTTTGATTGCTGATTTTAATGGTATGCGTATCAGTGTATTTGGCTCGGCCGCCGCAGGTAATGTTGCCCCACTTGCTGAAACGATGACAACGGCGAAGCCATGGGATTTAAGTTATGACGAAATTAATGACCGTCTATTTGTTGCTCTTACTGACGGTACGGTAGCGGTTTACGACGACTATGTTACTGGTGGTTTTATGGCGATGCCTGCACGGGTCATCACTCCGAGTGATGAAACGCAAATGGCAATGTCTGTAAATATTCACGGTATTGTTTATGACCGCTCAAGGGATAAATTAGTGTTGAGTGATGTGGGTGATGCGGCGTCAGCCAGCGATGGAGCTATTTATGTCATCGGTAACGCCTCTAGTGTTGACGGTAATGTCACGGTAGAACGCTCAATTTCTGGCGCTTCAACCCTATTAGGTAACCCGGTCGATATCGTCTTGTCTGGCAGTGATTTACGAGTTGCTGAAAAATCAAACGATGCTATTTTAGTCTTTTCAAACATATTTTCTGGACCAAGCGGTGATGTGGCTCCTTCTCTCGTGACTCCTGCCACTAAGCCAGAGTCTCTGGTTGAAATGTCTGCTTCAATGACCTATTCAGATGTATCAGATACCTGGGAAGCAAACACCACATTGCGAGGTGTTGCCGTGAGCAGCAACCCAAGTTCAGCTAGTGCCACTACGGGTATGGTAGGACGTTTTAGCTCAGCGCTAAATGCGCAGCTCACTCGTTTTGACCATGGCATTAGCATCGAAAGCGTGACCTTCGATTTAGCAGGTGACAGCTACACTACCTTTGACGATACAACTACAGCAATGGGCGGCATCGCTATTGCGAACCGAGTCGCAACCCTTAGAGATGATGAAAGCTACACCCCTTCTCGTGACCGCATGATTGCAGGTGCTAGCACGGGTTTAATCGCACCAAAAGGATTAGATGTGTCTTCCGAAAAAGGCCTGATTTTTGTAGCTGAGAATAATGCTACCTCACCAGGGATCTTAATCTTTTCAAGTTGTGCTGCTGGCGACATAAGCCCACTACTAAGCTTGGTTCCATCAGATTCTGCCCGCCCTTGGGATGTGGATTATGATGCCTTGACTGACAAAGCGTTTGTCGCTCTAACCAATGGCACCGTGGCGGTATTCGACCAAGTGAGCGCTAAAATTGCTGCAGGTACCACCACTATTAGCGGTGAAGATCGCTTAATTACACCAGCCGTATCAGGAGTCGCGATAGCGGCACCGACTAATATTCATGGTATTGATTATGATCCTGCGAGTGACTCATTGATTTTATCGGATGTAGGCAGTGCAGCAGATGCCACTGACGGCAAGCTGTACGTATTACCTGCGGCGAAAGCGGCCTCTGGTTTAACCGATGTTGCAGTGAATATTGCCGGTGCTAATTCGATGTTGGGTAATCCAGTGGATATTATGTTTGATGGTAAAAACCTATTCGTAGCAGAGAAATCAAATGGATTAGTCATGCGTTTCGACAACATCTTAGTTAGTGCAGGTGGTGATGTCAGTCCAGACGTCAGTATTGCCTACCCAGCGCCGGAGTCAGTTGCCATTATTCCGACTTACCTCTATCGCACTGAATAAGGGGTTTACGCAATCATTTTCGTAAATGGGCAGCATTAGCTGCCCGTTTTTTTGTCTGTTGTTAGGGTAAGCAACCGCTAAAATTCAGCTGCCACATTAAATGACATGGTTTTGTTGCTCAGGGGATGATTCAGGGTTAACTGCTCTGCATGCAAGTGTAGGCGATTAGCTAAAGTGCCATAAAGATCATCGCCTACAATAGGCATATTAAGACCTAAGGGATGAGCGCAATGTACCCGCAATTGATGCGTGCGTCCGGTATGTGGTTTTAAGCGGACTTTGGTTTGTTGCCTAACGTGATCTCGGCTAAGCACTTGCCACTCGGTCAAAGCCGGTTTGCCGTACTCCTGACAAACGAGCTGCCGCGGCCTGTCATATAAGTCGCCTCTTAGGGGCAGTTCAATCACGCCATCATCCTGTTGCACTATTCCTGTAACCAAGGCGATGTAGGATTTTTCAATTGTGCGCTGAATAAATTGCCGTTGTAACGATTTGTGTGCTTGTGGATTAAGGGCAATGACCATTAAACCAGAAGTTGACATATCTAAGCGGTGCACAATCAATGACCCCGTTGCCTGCGGATATTGGGTTTTCATGCGGGCATAGACTGAGTCATGCACGTCTTTGCCGGGTACCGATAAAAACTCAGCGGGTTTATTGATGATCACCATGTCTTCATCTTGGTAGATCAGGTCAAGGTGTTTTCCTTCGCCTTGATTCACTAACATGGGATTGGGGTCGAGTGCCATGCCCTCTAACATATGGGCTAGTATGGGCTGGCACTTGCCTAAACAAGCGGGATAATGATGTTTATGCTGCCTGATTTCAGACTTAGGTGAGGCGCCCCACCAAAATTCCGCCAACGCCAAAGGCTGCATTTGGTGTTTAAAGGCATATTGCAATAACTTAGGTGCAGCGCACTCACCTGCTCCGGCTGGCGGCGTGCGCAAAGCGGTTTGACTAAAAATTTCTTGCAAACTAAGGCTTTTACCTTGCGCATTTAAAAATTGATATTGTGCAAATATCTGTTGTTGCAGCGCCGCCGACGCTTGTTTACGCTGGTTTTTAAGATCAACGAGGGGTAAGTGTAACTCATCATATTTAGCTTGGGCGTGAGCCAGTTTCCCGTCCCATTCTAAGGTCACGGCTTTAAGCTGTAGTTTATCGCTGATGCTTTGCTGATTAAGCTGGTGCTGGAGTGCTGCAAAGGCCTCGCTCGATAGCGCATTTTGTCCTGCCATACGCTGCGCTTTGCGCATTTGGCGCTGAACTATCATATCTGCTCGCTGCGTGGCGATGTGCTCATCTCGAGCCGCTTTAGCCGCGGCCAACTGGTGTTTTAATAAGACTAAATCTGAATTATTTTCATGGGCGTGTATCTGTTCATTGAGCTGATTGATATGCACTTGCTGGGTAAGAAAAAAATTATCTTGTACTAACAAATCAAATACCGGTGGTACAAAGCCATCAATGTGATTTTGTTCGGCTAATTTACCAGAGAAGGCAGCTAAGTATCCCAATTCCCCTTGCTGATTGTTAACCAATAACACACCAAACATTTTGCCGATGATGTTATTCGGATCGTCAGTTAATCCAAAGTTATGTTGCCAAGTTTGCGGTGCGCTGAGTCGTTGTTGCAGCTCATCAGCGGCGATAATACACAGTGGATGGGGTTGATAATAAAATGGAAACGTAAAACGCTCCGGCAAAGCGATGCCATCGATAGCCTGACTAAATTTAATAAAACAGGTGGGTTCAAGCGACATAACAAATTAGGCCTGAAAGTCGGTCATACACAGATGATGTTCAATACTGGGTATTGCATCTTCTTGATGATGATTAACGTACAGTAATGTCGTGTTGCCTTCGCGGGCGAGTAAGTCAATCAAGGCTAATACTTTTATGCGATTAATATCATCTAAGCCATTGCAGGGTTCATCTAAGATCAGCAACGCGGGATGTTTTACCATCGCGCGGGCGATTAAAGCCATGCGTTGATCACCAAAAGACAGTTGCAAAAAGGGGGTGTTTTCAAGATGAGTGAGCGACATCAAGGCTAACCATTGCTGTGCCAGCGCTTTTTGTTTGGGACTTGGGGTTTGATATAACCCGATGCTGTCGTAGAAGCCAGACAAAATGACCTGTAACAGCGAGCAATTAACCCGATAGTCTAAATGCAAGGCATTCGACATGTAGCCAATGTATTGTTTAATCTGCCAAATACTCTCGCCACTACCACGTTTAAAACCAAATACGTGAATGTCATTTACGTAACATTGGGGATGGTCGCCGGTAATTAAATTCAGTAAACAGGTTTTGCCTGAACCATTGGGGCCAGTGATCTGCCAATGTTGGTTTGGTCTAATCGTCCAGTTCAGTCCTTGAAAAACGATGTGATCGCCATAACTGACTTTAACCTGAGTCAGTTTGACTAAGGGCGCAGAAGCATCAAGTGGGTGCGGGGCAAAACGCTCTTCATCGCGTGAGGGTAAGCTCAAATCACTTTGCTGCATGTGCCGCACTTGTTCAATATGGCGAATGGTTTCGCTTAAGCTACTATTACTCGATGATTGCCACTGGATCTCACCTGCCTGCATTAATACCACTTGTTGGCAGTACCTAGGTACTTCACTTAGTCGATTTAATACAAAGACCAAGGTGGTGTACTCGGCCAGGGTATTAAACAAGACTGATAATTCATGGCAGGCTTGCTGATCTAAACCGTCCCACGGCTCATCGAGTATCAACAACTGCGCTTTACTGAGTATGGCTTTGGCCAGTAGCAACTTGCGGGTTTCTCCAGTTGAAAGCGCGCGAAATGGTCTTTTCAGCATGGTATTGAGTGAAAACAGTGAGAGTACATGTTCAAGCAAAGCGGGATCTTGATATGGCAAATCAAGGCCTTCAAATAAGATTTCTTCTACTGTGCTGGGGATGGGGATGATATCGAGTATATCGCTGCAGTCTTTTTGGCGCTCAGCCGCGATCAAGGCCTGTTGTTGCTCAACTGACACCCACGCATAAGGTGCGTTCACTGCTCGTTCGCCACTGACATATTCGCCCTGCCCAGCAAGACATGCCGCTAAGGCTGATTTGCCGCTGCCATTGGCACCTAAGATAACCGTATGTTGTAAGGCCTTAATCGTGAGGTACTTGATGTGTAATGTGAAATGTTCAGCAAAGATGCATTGGTATTGTGCGAGAGTAACAAGAGACATAGGACGAAAAAAGACTGACGGATTTGTTGACGATTCTAGCAGAATTACAGATGAAATGATTTTATCAAAACGCTAAATAGTCATTTAATTTCTGTAGCAACTTGTCGCGTACTCGAGCCTCGATTAAGGTGGCAGGTATGACAGCCTGACACGAATTTACTATGCAAGCCGAACAACATTCGCACTTACAACACGATCACACTTTTGAGCAAGATAAAAAACGCGCTGGTGAAAATCGCTCCATTTTAGTCATTGCGATTACCTTGGTAATGATGTTGGTAGAAATTATCGGCGGCATTGTATTTGGCTCTATGGCCTTGCTGGCAGATGGTTTGCATATGGGCTCACATGCGGTAGCCCTAACTATTACGGTATTTGCTTATATTTATGCGCGGCGCAATGCTAAAAATCGAAAATTTAGTTTTGGCACAGGCAAAGTGAATGCCTTGGGTGGTTATTCAGGGGCGATTTTACTTGGTTTGTTTGCGGTGTTTATGGCGGTTGAGAGTGTGCATCGTTTACTCAACCCGGTAGAGATTGTGTTTAATCAAGCCATATTGGTGGCCATTGCCGGTTTAGTGGTTAACGGTATCTGCGTATTTATATTGGGCGGTGATGAACATGATCATCACCACGGTCACTCTCACTCTGATGACCATGGGGAACATCACAGGCATGGCCATGCTCATAAACCAACTTCAGTGGCACACTCCCATGATCACAATCTTAAATCTGCTTACCTGCATGTAATAGCCGATGCGCTGACCTCGGTGTTAGCGATTGTGGCACTGCTTGCTGCTAAATACTTTGGTTGGGTATGGATGGACCCTATTATGGGGATAGTGGGTGGTTTGCTGGTAGCACGTTGGTCAATTGGTTTATTAAAAGAAACCAGTAATGTACTCCTAGATCATCAAGCGGCTAAACCGCTTACGCAGCAAGTGACATCTTTTATAGAAGAAGACGGCGACAGCCAGATCACCGACTTACATGTTTGGTCTATCGGCCCCAATATTTATTCTGCGGCGATATCGGTGGTGACTCATCAACTGAAAACCGCTACCGAATACAAGTCGCAATTACCTGATGATCTGGGGCTGGTGCATGTAACGATTGAAGTTCAGCACTGCACGCAAGCCCATTGATATGCATTATATTTGTTGAATACGCTGCGCAATTTCAGGTGAAATTAAGCTGATCACGTCTAATCGCAAGGCCTCGCTAACATCACAATGTTGCAATTGGCCTTCTTCGTTGCTTTGTACAAGGTGATTTTCTTTTAAGGCATTGATAAAGGTACCCAGTACATTTTTATCAAAAAACTCCGGTGAGCTTATGCCATGTAACGAGGATAAACGCTGAGCAAATTGCTGGCTGCGTTTTTCTAACACGGCGCGGCTCATCGAACCCTCACGCTCAAGCAAGGTGAGTACCACGGCGTAACGATGTAAGGTTTCTTGAATACTGCGATTGAGTAACCACGCTGAATAATAGGCCTTACTACTTGGTGCTGGTGGAGTCAGTTGGTCATCCAGGTTGCTGAGCAAGCCCATATCTAACATGCTTTCAATAAGTGAATCTGAATAGTCGATGGCGTGTTCAAGAGACATATAAATAAATAATTCGCGTTGCAACAATGGGTAGAGCTTAGCAATGAGCTGCTTTATATCGCTGCGGCTGATACTGTGGCGTGCAAAAATTATGGCGGTGATTAAGCCCGGCATCGCGAATAAATGCAGAATGTTGTTGCGATAATACGTCAGCGGTACTGCGTTTTTATCCCTTAGGCTAATGATGCGCCCAAAGGTATCTTCACTGACTTCAAATTTTTTCAGCTTCAGGGTGTTTTCCAACAGCTGTTTGGCACTGATATCTGGAATGGTAGACACCTCGCTGTAGGGCGACTTCGCCAACAGAGTAAGTAGATGTTCGATGGCAAGCAGTAACTCATCTTCTGTCATGGCGTGTTTTTTGGCAGACAATAAACAAATTGCACACAATGACATGCCGCTAATGGCTGCAGCTTGGTTGATGCGCTCCATCACATTATTAGCCAAATCGTTTACCACCGGAGTCAACCACTGCGGTTTTTTATCGGGCTCAGCTTGTTGCAGTTCTCGCCAGTTGGTCACGTTTTTATCTAAGTAATTGCTGAGGTTAATTGGGTCGCCAAAATTGAGATAACCGTAGCCATAGTTTTTTAATTTACGGATAGCAGAAAAAATGTGAAAGATAGACTCTTTCTTTTTGGCAGAGCCCGTGAGCTCTTGCAAATAGCTTGAGACTTCCATGACATGTTCGTAACCAATATACACAGGTACGATACTAACGGGTCGATTAATCCCTTTTATGAGCCCTTGTAAGGTCATGGCGAGCATACCTGTTTTAGGTGGCAATAAACGCCCGGTGCGACTGCGCCCGCCTTCGGGATAATACTTAACCGAATAGCCTTTGTTAAATAGCAACTCAAGGTATTCGCGAAATACCGCAGTATACAATTTGTTGCCAGCAAAACTGCGGCGCAAAAAAAACGCCCCGGCTTTACGCAGTACTCCGCCTATTGGCCAGAAGTTAAGGTTAATGCCTGCTGCAATATGTGGGGTAACAAGGCCTTCGTGATAGATGACATAGGTCAGCAACAAATAATCCATATGACTACGATGGCAAGGCACATAGATAATCTCGTGGCCATTTTGCGCTAAGGTACGTACTTTTTGTGCGTGTTGGACTTCTATGCCGTTATAAATTTTATTCCAAATTTTTGTCAGTACTCGATCGCCTAAGCGAATCAAGCCTTCTCGGTAATCACCGGCTATCTCATCGATATATTTTTTTGCTTGGGTCTGCGCGCTTTGATAAGTGATATTTTTACTGGTGGCTTCATCATTAATGGCCGAACGCACTGACTGCGAACCGAGTACGGTGTTGTACAGTTCTTGTTTTTCAAGCAGATAAGGACCGGTAATGCCTTGGCGCCTGCGATGAAAGTGCGTACCAGCCAAGCGAATAAGCTTGTGGGCGAGTTCGGCATCTGTGCCCGGTAAATCGGCCATCGATCGGGATGAAACGGCTTTGCTGTAACAAACAAAGTTGTCTCGGCCTAAAAACAACACAATAAAAAATTTGCGTAACCAACTGGGCGATACTTGATTAGCAATAACGTCTGACCAACCTGAAAACTTTTTACCTGGTGCTCTACCCCAAAAGATTGAAACAGGTACGATTTGGATATCAAGGGCGGGATCGAGGCGATGAAGTTGAAATAAATGGGTAAATTGTTGGGCAATATCGGTGTTTTTTACTTTTCGCGTTAATACTGATTTTGGTTCGAGTAAAAATAAACAGGATCGATGCTGCTCACCTGCGATGGTGATACGGCTATTGGGCTTGGGCAAATTAAGCGATTCAGCGGACATACTCAGGGCAATTTGATCGGTAGCTGAGTGGCTGCGTAATAAATAAAGAATAGGCTTGGTCGGATCAATACCAAGCTCTTGGGCTAAATCCGAGGGGATCGTGTTGGCTTTAACCAGCCATTTTACCGGTATTGAAATCAGAACCAGCAACAAGTTATGCAGCCATGCCATTCAAACCAATCCTTAATGTATATGTGAAAAAAGACGGAGAATATTACCATGCTACATTATTTATTGCGTGGTTCTACTGATGCATTCGATTGCAAACGCTCAAAGCCTGAGCAAATCAAGCGGCCAAGCCATCGCTTACAATGGGTTTGTACTCACTTTTTCATCAAAAGGCACTGCCGGTAGTTGTTCGCTGTTGTACAAAGCGGCATCCGGATTATCACCCCACGCATAGCGAACTCTTACCGGCTGTTTGATATTAGGGCTTGAAAGACGAATTTTATCATTAATCAAAGCAGCGTTGGCCCATTCAAAGTGGCCGTCTGCCCCAGCAATCGCAAAGCTGTGATCATCTGTGCTTTTAAGAACTAAACCATCAGCAATATGTTTAAAACCTAGCAGTAAATCATTATTTTGGACCTGTATTGATGCGACTTCAGGTCCTTGGTAAACCACGTCTTCGCCTAAAGCCAATGCTCGTGCTGCCAACGCTAGGCGCTTACCTACGGTCTTTTTATTGGTTGGGTGAATGTCGTTCCACTCGCCAATATCAATGGTGACTGCCATCGCGGTGTTGGGTTCGCTGAGGGTTTGACTTTGGGCTTGGCGCAATTGTGCCCAAGCACTGTCAATTGGTTTCGCTTGTTTCTCCATAAAATTGGCTAGCTGAGCAAAAATAAAGGGAAAGTCACCTTGGCCCCACTTCGTGCGCCAATCTTGAATCATGGTGCTAAATTTTGTGTGGTAATCATGCCACTGCCCTACGTTAGACTCACCCTGAAACCAAATGACGCCTTTTATGGGTAAATGGGTAAGGGGTGCGGTTAGTCCGTTATACAAACCCATGGGCTTCCAACGAATAAACGTACCACCTGCTAAAGGTGGCATTACAGCAGCGGTTTTTACCTTCCAGTCGCCCGCGATATTAATATGCTGTTGGTCTGTACCCAACCAATAAGGTTTATCAGCGACAAATTCGCTGCGCCCACTGTTAGCAATTACACGCACAGCAAGGGTGTTTTGACCCTCTTTAAGTAAGTCGTTTGGAATTGAATAACGCCGAGGTGGATATTGATAGGTAGTGTTACCCACCTTAATGCCATTGATGTAGGCTTCATCTGCATCAACGATTCGACCTAAACGTAAGGTATTGGCGTTGGCGACTTGCTCGGCAGTGAGTGTGATGGTTTTGCGAAACCACCAAACACCGTTGAAGTTCTCTCCTTCTGTCAGCAGTCTTTTACCTGGAATGGTGAATTTATCCCACTCACTGTCGTCAAGTTCAGGACTATACCAAGGAGTGCTTGCCACTAAGCCTTGGTCTTTTTTATTCAATTCAGTGTACCAACGTCCATCCTTGGCCTTATCGGCGGCGGTAATTGTGGCAATTAGCTCATCGTCTCGAAAGCGTATGCCTTCGGCAAGTGATTCGGGGAATTTTTGTAAGGCTTCTTCACTCATCCATGCTTCCACCGGTGACCCGCCCAATGCATTGTTTAATATACCAATGGCAACACCATTATGTTTGTACAGCGCTTTAGCGAAATACAGGGCAACAGCAGATACGTCGCTGATATTGTCTTGTGTAACAGGCGACCAAGAACCTGAAGCAAAGTCTTCTTGCGGCGTTTTAAAATTATATATTTGCGGTATTTTAAATTGGCGTATCAAGGGGTAGTCAGCGTCGGCAATATCAGCAGGGTAATCTTCTGCGACCCGTCTCATGGGTAATTCCATATTGGATTGGCCCGAGGCCAGCCAAACATCACCGAAATACACGTCTTTGATGGTGAGGCGATTATTCGCGATGATGTCGAGTTGATGAGGGCCACTGGCTGCTTGGGCTGGCAAACTGATTTGCCACTTCCCCTTATTACCTATGGAATGTCCAATCGGTTTTCCGTTTAGTTTAACTAAAACAGACTCGCCATCATCAGCATAACCCCAAATAGGAATAGTGATATCGCGTTGCAACACCATATGATCGCTAATGAGTTTGGGTACGCTAACATCAGCAACGGCGCACTGACTAACAATAATACACAGAACAATTAGTGGTCTTAGCATGTGACTCTCACTCGATAATTTTTAAGCAGTCTATCACTGTCTATCGGAGGCTGAGCCCGACTGATAATAATGATTAGTGTTTTGGAAGATTTCGTAAATGGTCGGTGGATTATTTTTGATAAAAATTATCAGGTCAAAATCAGTGCTCACAGCCTTTTGCAATAATCAAATAATGACCTAAGTTCAGCGTTTGATTTGAAGACTGTGTTGAAACTTTTTTTGCCCGTTTAAGATTAGGCTTTTCCTTTGCGTTGAGTGTCTCGGTGTTTAGAGTATGGATAGATATATCTTTAGTGTGTATGGCGTGATACTCGCTTTTGTACTCATCTCGTCTTACAAGATTAATT
>NZ_JANQVQ010000139.1 GCF_030730205.1 Paraglaciecola sp. | reverse complement strand
AAAAAAGGTTAAATTAACCGCTCTTAAAATAGTATGGATGAACTATGGCAGCGCTAATGACTAAAATTCGGCAACAACCTATCTGGATAGCCCTCGCTATTGTGGTACTTCTGGTGTTGTGGGTTGGCTCTGGAATGCTATCTAACGACGATAAGGTGAATCCAAATCATGTTGACAAACATCGTATTTCCCCGCTAGTTAAAGTCACTGCAACGCGTTTTAAGGCAGAACAGGTTAATCGTGAAATCACCTTATATGGCCGCACTGAGCCCGACCGAGTTGCCACCATAAGGGCTGAAGTAAAGGGCTTGGTCGAAGCGATTTTTGTGCGGGAGGGTGAGTTTGTTAAACAAGGTCAACAGCTAATTCAGATTGATAATGCCGATTCATTAAGCCGGTTGTTATCAGCAAAAGCGATGCTTAAACAACGGGAAATTGAATTAGATGGCGCCCAATCATTAGGCAAGCAAGGTTATCAATCTCAGGTAAATTTAGCACAAGCGAAAGCGAATTTAGCAAGCGCCAAAGCAGACGTCAGTTTGTTAGAACTGGCTGTGCAACGCGCGCTGATTACTGCCCCTTTTGATGGCGTTATTAACCAGCGTTTTGTTGAGATTGGCGACTTGCTAAAAGACGGAGATCAGATTGCCAGCTTAGTTGATTTAGATCCCTTAGTGATCACCGCCAATGTCACACAAAATAATGTGCAAGGCATTGAATTAGACCAAGTCGCAGCAGGGCGCATGACCAACGGAGACGTTCTACAAGGTTCGGTGCGTTATATTTCAAGTGTTTCAGACCAAGGTACCAATACCTTCAAAATCGAAGTGGCCGTGCCTAATCCCGAACATAAACGTTTAGCGGGCATGAGTACTGAATTGGCTTTGCCACTGCATAAAACCTGGGCAATGTTAATTACTCCAGCGGTCATGGCGCTCGATGAAGAGGGGAATCTAGGGGTAAAAACCGTGGTGGATGAGCATGTAAAATTTGTGCCCATCGATATTGTTAAAAGCGACAGCCAAGGTGTGTGGTTGAGTGGCATGGGTGAGCAGGCCGACGTTATCACCTTAGGTCAAGGTTTTGTGCGTGATGGTGACAAAATTGAAGTGGTGTATAGCGAAGAATATAGCGAGCCGGTGAGTCAATGAACGCGCTAATTCAAGCGGCATTAAGCCGCACCCGCACCGTATTAATGATTTTTGTCTTGCTGATTATTTCAGGGGCAGTGACCTACGCGACTATTCCCCGCGAATCAAATCCTGACGTACCCATCCCGGTTATTTACGTGTCTATTGTACACGACGGTATCTCACCCGAAGACGCTGAACGAATGCTAGTAAAACCCATGGAGAGAGAGTTACGCTCAATCGATGGGGTAAAAGAGATGAAAGCGACTGCCGGAGAAGGTTTTGCCAATGTCACTTTGGAATTTTTCCCTGGTTTAGACTCGCAAGCCGCCCTGGCTGACGTACGTGACAAGGTCACGGTTGCACGAGCTAAATTACCTACTGAAACAGAAGAGCCCACTATTCACGAAGTGACCATGGCCGGACAGCAAGCTGCCATCACTGTGGTGTTATCCGGACCAGTATCTGAGCGAGCATTACTCACCGTTGCTCGTGAGCTAAAAAATCGTTTAGAAGGCATGAGTGAAGTCCTTGAAGTGACCATGGGTGGCGACCGTGAAGACATGGTTGAAATTGTGGTTGATCCCTTGTTGATGGAGTCATATGGGCTTGATCAAAACGATATTTTTAATTTGCTCTCTCGAAATAACCGTCTTGTGCCCGCTGGTACGATGGACAACGGCAAGGGCAGTTTTGCAGTAAAAGTGCCGTCGGTTTTTGAGTCAGTCAAAGATGTGATGGAGCAACCGGTAAAAGTGCAGGGTGATAGTGTTATTACTTTTGCTGATGTAGCGCAGGTCAGACGTTCGTACAAAGACCCTTCAAGCTTTGCTCGAGTCAATGGTGATGTGTCGGTGTCATTGGAAGTGAAAAAGCGCCCTGGCGAAAATATGTTGGCCACCGTACAAAACGTAAAAGACTTGATTGAAACTGCCAGAAACTCAGCCATTTGGCCTGCCAGTATAAATGTCAGTTACACCGGTGACCAAAGTGTTGACGTGAACATGATGCTCAACGATCTGCAAAACAATGTTTCCAGCGCCATCATCTTAGTGGCCGTGGTGATTGTGGCTATTTTGGGTTTGCGCACCGCCTTATTGGTGGGTATATCTATACCTGGCTCATTTTTAACCGGCATTCTGATCATCGCGTTATTTGGCTATACCCTGAATATGGTGGTGTTGTTCTCGCTGATTATGGCAGTGGGCATGCTGGTGGATGGGGCGATTGTCGTCACCGAATACGCCGACCGGTGCATGAGTGAAGGCATGGACAAGAAAAAAGCCTATGGCCTTGCTGCTCAGCGTATGGCGTGGCCTATTACTGCCTCAACAGCCACGACGTTAGCCGCCTTTGCGCCACTGATGTTTTGGCCAGGCATGATGGGTGAATTTATGAAGTATTTACCCTTTACGCTTATCGCGGTGTTGTCGGCTTCATTATTGATGGCACTCATTTTTGTGCCAGTACTGGGCGGTGTATTTGGCAAACCCCGTTATGTGTCTGAAGAAACAAAACGCCAACTGCATGAAGCTGAAAGTGGTGATATTCGCCATCTCAGTGGCTTTACGGGTAAATACGTCAATGTACTTGCGACAGCCATCGAGCATCCTTGGAAAATACTAGGTTCAGCCATTATTATTGCCATCTTGTCGATTACCGCATTTAATTTGTCGGGCTTGGGTTCCCAGTTTTTCCCGAACGTCGATGTGCCGGGTATTAACATTAATGTGCGTTCTGCCAGCGATATGTCGATTTACGAAAAAGATCAGATAATGCGCGATGTTGAAAGCAAAATTATCGATATGGATGAAATCGAAACCCTGTATGTGCGTACTGGTGGACAAGATCAAATCGGCTACTTGCGTTTAAATTTAGTGGATTGGCATTATCGTGCGCATTCAGATGAGGTTCTCAAAGACACTCAAGCGCGTTTAAAAGGCTTGCCGGGATTAGATATTGAAATTTCAGCCGACCAAAATGGCCCTCAATCGGGTAAAGATCTGCAAATACAATTGTCATCACGTTTCCCTGAATTACTCAATGATGCCGCGCTGAAAATCCGCAATGCACTGGATAACAACGACAAGTTCACCTCTATCAGTGATACGGCGTCTAAACCCGGAATTGAATGGCAACTAAAAGTGAATCGCAGTGATGCGGCCCGATTTGGTGCAGACGCCACACTAGTGGGTAGCACGGTGCAGTTTGTCACCAATGGTTTAAAAATCGGTGAATATCGCCCAGACGACGTAGATGACGAGTTAGATATTCGTGTTCGTTATCCCATTGATTCACGCTTTATTGGTAAGCTTGAT
>NZ_JANQVQ010000138.1 GCF_030730205.1 Paraglaciecola sp. | reverse complement strand
ATTTGTTCGGTGTTGTCTAAATTATCAGCAAATAACACCACACCACCGATGCCGGTGTCGGTGATCAAGTCTGCTAATTCTGGCGCTAAGGAGGTTAGCGCAGTAGTGCAATTTTGTTCCGGTCTATCGTCCTTGCAAAAGTAACGAAAATCGAGCATCAGCTTTTGTGCAACGAGCTGACGCAGTTGCATATCTGCTGAAGGTTTAACCGCACATGAGATGGTTGTTAGCAAAGCCGATATAACCAACACTTTGTTTCTTAAAAACACTATCTTCCCCACAATCATCGTTTCAAATCTAAACTAACCTGATTTATTTTTCATTCACTTAAAAAAAACCCCGCAATGTGCTCACATTACGAGGCCATATGTACAAACACTAATCCTTTAGAAGCTTAAAGATACGGTCGCCTGAACACGACGCGGATTTTCATGGCTACGGTATTCGCCCAGTGCCGAACTGTTATAGCGTGGCTCAGGGTTATAACCAGTTTGCTTATCAAATACGTTGAATATGTCCAAACGCAGTTTCAGAGCGTAATCTTCTGAAAAGTCAAAGTTCTGGGTATAGTTCAAATCCAATTGCATATGACTTGGCGTTTCGCGGCTACCACGGGTCTCCAGATACTGGGTACTCGCAAATTGATGCTCCCATTTGTGACCAGATTGCCAGTAAGCCAGATAACCCAACGATGCATTCCATGGAAGGTCGTAGGCACCGAAGCTCTTAAACTGCCAGGTGCGATCTGCGCGCAGATCGCCTGAAGTTAAGCTGCCCCACAATTGTCCGTAAGAGGAGTCTCCAATGTTCGAAGAACCAATGAATGTACCTTGGTCATTGTCGAAACGTGTGGCGTTATCCTGGTCAAAGTTGCCGTAGTAGTGGCTCCAAACCAATGACGTTGTTGAAAAGAACTTATCAGACTTGTAGTCAACTTCCAGACTCGCTTCCAGATACTTGGTGAAGGCGCCATCCAACTGAGCAATAACATAAGTACGTTCGCCAACCAAGTTGTTAAGCGGTATATACAGGTCTTTTGGATCTGGCGAGTCAAACGCACCGGCATTTGCCGCAGCAACCAGATCCGGATACAAATCTGTAAATCCGGCATAAGCACCCTTGTAGTACTCCGCATCATAAATGATTCGAGAGTCGTTGTTGGTATCTTCCCAGTAATTCCAGCTACGACGATAGCGAAGGTGATTGCGAATGGTCAATGATTCGTCCCAGGCCATTTGGTGGCCAACCATAATCTCCTGAATGGTTCTCGGACTTAGATCATCTGCGAACAACTTACCCGTGGAAGATATATTGGTTTCATCATCAAGATAGTTTCCGTTTTCATCAAAATATACCCAGGTAGTACTACCACCAGTACTACGATCCCAAGAGGCTGCGCGAGCAAGGGAGCTTACCGCAGGGTTATATCTTGCAAAGCTTACAAACGCAGAAGCGTCTTCGGTGTAGTCCCAAGTTGCCGTTAGGCGGGGTTGGAAGGTTTCACTGAAGCCAACTTTTTTCATCACGTAAGACTCACCACGTGCTTCTTCCCAGCCTGAGCTGGTGTCGGCTTTACGTAAGCCCTGACCAATGAGCTCGTCCTGACTGATTAAGAAACCTGCATCAAAGGTCCAATCTTCCCAGTAAATGGTGTCATTAAAGGCAAAGGTTTTTGACTTAGACTTTGACACCAATGGGCCGGTCAGACCGCCAGCGCTGAAGCCGCGAGTTTGAACCGTTGCCCTATAGATCGTGCCAACAGGCGCTGTTTCGGTGCCAGGTGCGACAATACCAGAAGCATCCTGATCTATACCGCCCCAATAGGAAATTGATCCCCAACCATTAGAAACACGATCAAGTTCTTCTGAAGCTTCCTCAGCCTGAAAACCAAAATAGAGTTCATGGGTCATGTTGTCAGTTTCAATCACGTGCTCGAGCGAAATTTCAAAGTTATTGCTTAAATAGACGTTGTCGTTGACTGTTGAATTGGCACCGACAGCACCTAGCGCTTCACCGTTAATACCATGCGCCGCAATAAGTGCTGCAGCACCCGCATTGTAGGCGTCGATTAATGCTTGTTCGCCAGCATCGGCTGCCGTTCTGGTTTCAAGAGACGGCACGGTAAAGTAACCCTGTGAAGGCAAGTCTGCTACATTCAAAGAATCACCAGACTGACCGTTAAACCCTAACTTGTTGATCGGGAATGAGCCCGCAGACTGCTTGGAATCTGCATATGAAATGTTCAAGGTCGTATTGTCATTAATGAGCCACGATCCATCAAGTACCAACACCTCAAATTTATCAATGCCGTCCACTGCGGTAGACACTGCATCGTTTTCGTCAATTTCCTGGTTAGTGGTAGTCACTTCTGAATTGCGATAGCTTGCGTTTACCAGAATGTCTTCCGTAGGTGTCCAGGTAAACTTACCGAAGTACTCTTCACGCTCATTGGTAATGTCAGGTACCGATCCGCGCGCGTTTGTTCCACTTTCTTTTGCGTCATCGCGGGTATAGTACGAGCCGTAGAAATAAAGTTGCTCTTCAATAAGTGGACCACCTGCACCGACAGTAATGTAAGCAACGTCATCTTCTGTACTCAGACCATCTTCGTCATCCGCTTGCCATGAACCTTTTTGCAGGCGATAGGTTACATCCCCTTTAAATTCATCGGTACCCGATTTACTTTCAGTATTCAGAGTCACACCAGCATTTCGATTGAAACCAACGGCTCTCGCGCCACCACGTTCAACAGAAACATGGGCAATGTCGTGGGTTGATGGAGATGAGGCTAAAATACCAAACATAGGTGTAGAAAGGTTCGCGCCATCCATTTTGTAGCCGTTATCCTGGCCACTGGCACCCGCACTCGGACCACGAATACTGTCAGAAGTAACCTGAACACCCGGCATTAAGCGAATCAGCGAGCTGTATTCAACCGCAGTTGGTAGGGCAGCCAGAGTATCGGCACTCAAGGAATTACCCAGAGCGGAATTAGTTGAGGTCGTCAAAGCTTGACCATACACAACCACTTTTTCAGTCTCAGAGGAACCTAGTTGAATGTTAAGCGGTGTCTTTTGATCAAGTAGCACTGCAATGCTGATGCTTCTCGTTTCACCACTGGGCGAAGTAAAAGTTACTTCATAATTACCTGGTGGCAATAATTGTAGTCGGTAATTACCGTTGGATTTAGATGTCACCGTGCGGGCTTTTGGCAGCACATCACCTTTCACATTGATAGAAACACCGGAAAGTGGCGAGCCATCCGGCGCCGTGATTTTACCTATAATTTCACCTACCTGGGCAGCATATGCATTCATTCCTGATAGAAGCGAGGCAAACAGCAAAGAAGATCGTAAAGAATTTTTCATAATGTTCCCCATTGTAAGGTATGAAACCTTGTTGCTTTTATGAGAGCCTGATGTAGGCGTCTTTTCATAAAATGTATGTGTTGTGTTGACATGTGTTCC
>NZ_JANQVQ010000137.1 GCF_030730205.1 Paraglaciecola sp. | reverse complement strand
ATGCGTTAGAAAAACTTAAGTTCGATCTTTACTATATAAAGCATCGCAGTTTGCTACTTGATCTAACGATTCTGATTAGAACTGTAGAGATTGTAGTTTTAGGAAAGGGGCGCTAATAAGAAACGGCGGTGATATTATTATCATTTTAAATTTTAAGACAGAATCAAAATATTTTAAATAAACTTAAATCTTAAAAACAGCTTTTAAAAAATTGAACTTTATCATCTGGAGTAAACAATGAGTTTAATCGCATTTTGGTTAAGTTTTACTCTTCTTCATTATGCGTACATTATTTATCCACTAATTTTAAAATATCTAGTTAAACCCAAAAAAGTTGAACAATATCATTATAAAAATTGGCCTGATGTTGATGTTGTCATATCAGCTTATAACGAAGAAAAATGTATTAAAGAAAGACTCGAGAACTTAGTTGAGCAGGACTATCCAGGCAAGTTTAGGGTATTAGTTGCCTCAGATGGAAGTAGTGATTTAACAAGTACTATAATTGAATCATTTTCAGACCCGAAAATTTTAAGTTTTATTTTTTATAAAAATAGAGGTAAGGTCACTATACTGAATGAGCTTATTTCTTACTCTAATGCAGAGATAGTCGTTTTAACTGATGCAAATACACAATTTGCAAATGATGCAATAACACAGCTTGTTTCATGCTTTACCCCTAAAATAGGAGCAGTTAGCGGTCATCTACAACTTTTCTCGAAAGAAAATAATAACAGTACTGATGCTCTATATTGGCAGTATGAACAATTTCTCAAGCAAAGAGAGGCGACATTCGGTTTTCTACTAGGCGCAAACGGTGGAATCTATGCAATTAGAAGAACGTTATACCAACATTTGCCTGCAAACACTTTGGTTGATGATTACTGCATAATAATGAATATTATTAAGCAAAATTACTCTATCGCCTACAACAATTTCGCATTAGCAGAAGAAGAAGTTGCACCTTCATTAAGAGATGAATTTAATCGTAGAGTTCGTATTGGAATTGGTAACTACAGAGCATTTTTCTCAATGGCGTGGGCTCTTTCTACCTCCAGAGGCATATTCTGTTGGTGTTATATATCTCATAAAGTTCTTCGTTGGTTTGCCCCCCAATTATTAATCACTGTTTTCCTCAGCAATCTAATGCTTATTCAAAATACTTTCTACTTAATATTGCTCCTAATTCAAATAACATTTTATGCTGTGGCAACTTACGGAATTTATAAACTATCTAATAACAAAAAGATAATTAAGCCAATAAGAATTACTGCTTTTTTTGTCGCTATGAATGCAGCATTAGCTGTTGGATTTTTACGATACATCACAGGCAGCAAAAATATTAATTGGAAAAGTACTCATCGTTAAACTTATATAAAATAAATATAAACTGTAATGTTGAAGATTCTTATAGCTATGTCTATTTACTAATAGTCAAATTTAAGGAGGCTATAATGTGGTTTATAATTGAAAAACTAAAAATATGTTCATTCGTCACTTGCTTAGCATGTTTGAGTTTTACTCCATTTGCTAAAACATATTGGATTAAAGTTGACGGACAAAGCTGTAATAAAGAAGCTTGTGTTTGTTCAATATTGCATCCATGCTCATTAGATAACGCCTTACAGGCTCGGCTAAAACCTGGCGATACAGTCAATCTACAAGGTGGTACATATTCAGGATTTACGATCAGCAATTTACATGGCGAAGAAAAAAATAAAATAACCTTCAATGGTGATGTTTATGCAGGTGCTGCTCATATTTCAGGTAAAGGAAACAATACACGCGACACTATTGAGATCAAAAAATCTTCATATATTGATCTGAAAAATTTAAAGATCACAGATGCATTACGAGCTGGAGTACGAATCAATAATAGCCATCACATTACACTGAAAAATAACCAGTTAGAGAATAATGGTGTATGGGGCATATTTACTAATCATGCAAATTATTTCGAAGCAATTGAAAATAAAATTATTGGGCCTGCACAACAACATGGAATTTATCAATCAAATAGCGGCGATAATGTAAAAATAATAAGTAACTACATCATAAATTTTGACGGTTGCGCTGTACATGCTAATGGCGATTTATCTATGGGAGGCGCGGACAATGTAGTCGCAGATGGAATTATTTCAAATATTGAAATCCGTGATAATTTTTTTGCAGGAAATGGTAAAAGTGGTGGCAGTGCCATAAATTTAGACGGCGTCGATGGTGCAGAAATTACTAATAATATTATTATTGATAATAAGGGAGCAGGTATAGCTGTTTTTAAACAAGATGGAGCAATAGGTAGTAAACGTATTTCTATTCAACGTAATATGATAATTATGCCGCCTGACTCACGAGCCGCAGTTATATTTAACAAAAGTGAAGGTAATAACTTATTAAAAGACAATGTGATCATAGCGCAACATACACATCGCGGCGTTTACGAAGTCCAACCTTTAAAGCTCAGTTCTTTTCGCAAGAAACTTCTAGAAGAATTGCCATTTACCAGTGAGAAAAACTTTTATAGCTATCGTAAAAACTTTGCAATTTTCAATTCAATACAGAAGGTTGAATTAGAAGATTTCAAAAAACTTAAACAAGTTCGAAAACCAAAAAAATTTACTCATCAATATATGCTGCTTAGCTCAAGCAACGATTATAAATTTACTATACCGGCAGATTTAGAAGATATCTTGATAAAGCAAAACATTGTTAAAAGACATCCTTACCGTGATTTAATAATGGTGTCTGATGAATAGTGATTCATATCATTTAGAGTGTATAAGTGATCCAGTATTACTCGATAATCTCAAAGAAAGTTGGCATGAGTTATGGGAAAACCAACAAGGAACATTCTTCCAACACTTTGGTTGGAATTATACGTGGATAAAAAATTATCAAAGCTACATTAAACATTTAATGGTCCTTACCGTATGGTATGAAAATACATTAATTGCAGTTTTACCATGCTACATTAGAAAGCATCGATTAGATTTTATGCAGCGTCAGCTTTGGTTGATTGGAACTGGTGAACCAGAATATTGTGAAGTGTGTCCTGAAAATAATGACATACTAGCAGATGACAGCCACATATCTTACACAATCAAACTTATAACTGATTTTTTTAACACACAAAAAGTTTGCGAAACGATCGTTTTTAAAGATCTACTTACAAATAGCCGACTATCCTCTTTAGCTTCTCCTCTAAAAACACTTTTTCCGATACAAACATTAAAAAAAGTTGGCAGGGGTTTTAATATTCCATTATTTACAGAAAATTTTGGACTAAAAAGCTCATTCATAAAAAAATCAAAAAAACTGAAAAACAAACTTAGCAAACACCAGCATGAACTCATTTTTGCGAAAAGTTCAAACGAAGCTCTAACACTTTACGATGAGTTAATAAAACTACATCAATATCGTTGGCAAAAGAAGGGTTCCAAAGGTGTTTTTTCATCACTTCTTTTTAAAGATTTTCATCAAGAAATCATCAAAGATTTATTTTCAAAAGGTAACGTTATTCTGGTAGGATTAAAAGTAAATAAAGATTTTGTAGCTATTAATTATTGCTTTCTAGACTTCAAAAGCTGTTACTTTTATCAAAGCGGTGTTGATACTGACTATAACCCTAATTTATCTCCAGGATTATTATTACACTTTTTACTAATTGAGTATTTTTCTAATCTAGGAATAGAATCGTATGATTTAATGAAATCTAACTCTGAGAAAAGCTACAAATCTGAAATTATTGAACCTAACAGATTTCTTTATGATCTAAATCTACAATCCTCAATAATCCACTCAACACTATTTAGAATAATAGAAAAATTTCAACTCTATACTTTAAAAGTTTAGCTATAATACTTGTTTCAGCGCATTAAGCACTAAAACATCTGGTTTTAAAAAATTTTTATAGTAATTATGATTATTAATCATCAATTTTCTTCGTAAATCTGCAGAATCCATAAGCATGCCGACTTGTTCTACGCATTTATCAGGATGTTCAAAGACAAGTAAGTTCTCTCCATGTTTCAGAGAACCTGGGACTTCATAGCATAGCGGTTCAGATACAATTGCTTTAGATAGCGCTATAAATTCACCAAATTTCCAACCAATAGAACCATGCAAGCCGGTGGTGGACACACAAATACTGTGCTGTTTCACTAAGTTTATATAGTTACGCTTAAGAGTTAATGTTGCATTAGAAACCAAACAATCAGCATAGTATTTTTTTGCATGAGGTGTAGGAATTAAACCACCAGTAAAACGACTACCAAATTCTTTTCGTAATTGACGAACACACTCGGCACGTACTTCATTGATACTAACGCGATCTATTTTCTCTTCAATTGTAAGTTCTAAATGTTCATCAGAACTTTCATCCCACGACCTTGCTAAGAACAAAACATTAGGTTCGAGATCAGGTTTTGGTTGATCCTGTATATCTGCTAATCTGGGGCTATATTGCAATTTGTTATAAATATCTAAACTTCGAATAATTTGCTTTATCCACTCACCGCTACGTATGAAATTGCATGCTCGCATTACATTAAATAAAACAACGTTGTCAGGAAAGACTAAGTAATTTAGACCATAAGGTTTTACTTTTTCAGCTCCTCGATACTGTGAAATATGTTTTATTGAGAAACTACGTTTGAAATAAAAATCACAACTATCAAGATATTCTTGCTGAATTAGAGCAGAATCAGCCATATCAAAAACAACAACGCAATCGTTAACATTTAACTTAGCAATGCTTTTTTGAACAGATGAAGGAACATTCACGTTTTTACAGCTTGAGGTGAAACGGTAATTTAATGTGATTTTATCTTGCTTAACTAATTCAACTAAGCCAAGATAAAACTGTTGTAAATGTAATGAGTTTGAGTCTACATCAATGCAGCATATAATATTATCCATGTCAAAATCCTTTTCGAAGATTTTTGTAACTTAAGTAGCTACACACCAATACGAAAAAAATAAACAAGATCTATCTCTAAAAAATTGATTTATAATATAAAAAGTATCTCATTTATTTGACTATTCATATTAGTTGCATCGTAAGTATCTGCCTTAGCATGCTACCACTAAGTTAAAGATTAATGAAAAAAACAAGCAGACATAAAATAGAAAGACTATGGAGCTATGCTGCGCTAAAAAAAACATCATCATAATTTTAGCGTTTAAATTATCAATCGTAACTTTACTTAAGTCAAATTAATAACCTCTTAGCTTTGACTGAGCTGTTAAGCTATAATTAATTAAATTTCCAATAATTCTCAATTATAAAGGGTTAACATTACATGCTATCCACCGTAAGAAAATTAATTGCATTACTTAATGGTGAAGAGAAGAAGAAAGTAACTTGGCTTGCTCTTTTGATGACAATAACTGCAATAATTCAAACAATTGGCATAGCATCAGTAATGCCATTTTTAGCAGTAATTTCAGACCAGCAACTTATCTATGATAACAATTTTTTAAACAAAATTTTTGTCGCATTGAAATTTCATAACGAAAAGGCTTTCCTTTATTTTTTAGGTATATTAGCTTTTCTAATTTTCACCTTTGGGACAATTTTACAAGCTACCACATTCTGGCTTACATCACGTTTCGCACAATTACAACAATACCAATTATCACGTAGACTTATGGCCGATTATTTGCGCAGACCCTACTCCTTCTTTCTAACACGAAACTCCAGTGAATTAGCCAAAACGGTTTTACAGGAAACAGGCCATGCCGTTATTGGCGCGTTATTGCCCGCAATGAGATTAGTGGGCTCTTTCATGCTTGCCATAATTATTATTGCAATGTTAATTGTAATCCATCCAATATTGGCGATAAGCGTTGCCTTAGCTGTTGGACTTTCCTATACAACTGTTTTTCTTTTTTCTAAACGTTGGCTTAAACGGATAGGAGAAGATAGAGATCTTGCCAATCGTCAACGCTTTAGCGCTTCAGCTGAGGCATTTGCAGGTGCTAAGGAAATTCGCTTACTGGGACGTGAAAACGAATATCTAGAACGATACCGCGACCCTTCACAGCGATTTGCTTTACATCAAGCAAACTCAGGTGTTCTCGCAAACTTACCACTGTACGTAATTGAAGCAATAGCTTTTGGCGGTATCATACTGGTGTCGTTAGCCTTAATGACTGATGACAAAGGTTTAGCAAATGCTCTACCTTTAATTGGTGTATATGCACTAGCGGGTAAACAACTAATTCCAGCAATTAATAAAATTTTTGCCGCTATTGCGGAGTTACAATTCAATATACCCTCTGTCAATAATATCTTAAATGATTTGGGCGATCGTGAGGGTTCAAGGCCCTTACCGGATAAATCAATTACTAAAATACCATTAACACCAAAAAAAGAAATCCAAGTTAATAATTTAATTTTTACATATGCTGGTGCTGAAACACCTGCGTTAAAAGGAATAAACTTGAAAATTTCAGCACAAACAACCGTTGGTTTAGTTGGATCATCTGGTGCGGGTAAAAGTACATTTATTGATTTATTACTTGGCTTACTTGAACCTGAAAAGGGAAATATTACAATCGATAACCAACTGCTCGATCATAAATCTATTCCAAATTGGCAAGCTACCATAGGATATGTTCCACAACACATTTTTTTAGCTGATCAGAGCATTGCAGCCAATATCGCCTTAGGTGTACCTGCATCAGATATTGATCAACAAGCTGTAATTAAAGCAGCTAAGCAAGCCAATCTTGACGAGTTTATTGTAAATAATTTACCTGATGGTTATAACACAATTATTGGTGAGCGCGGTGTAAGGCTATCAGGTGGCCAACGCCAACGTATTGGAATAGCCAGAGCCTTATATAGAAACCCCTCAGTTCTGGTTTTTGACGAAGCTACAAGTGCATTAGATAATGCAACTGAGCTCAGTGTAATGGAAGCTATCAATAATTTAGCTGGTCAAAAAACTATTTTCATAGTTGCTCATAGACTAAGCACAGTTAAAAATTGCGATACTATATGCGTATTTTCAGCAGGTAATATTGTTGAATGTGGATCATGGCAAGATTTAACAAGAAATGGCAGTCATTTTAAAAAATTATCTGCTGGAATCGCATAACTTTAAATACAATTAGAGCAGATAAGTAACAATTTCATGAACAATGGTAAAATGATGAATAAATCTGTTGAAATAGAAATTGTAGCCGAAAGCAAAGAGCTATATATTTTTTTTGGAGGTATTGCTGCAGGTATCGCTATGCCACCTTTTGAGTTCTATAACGCTGCAAAAATAATAAACTCAAATAAAATATTTATTAGAGATTTTACTCAAAGCTGGTATCAAAATGGGCTTGCTTTAATAAGTGAAGATATAGATGGAACAGTAAGATTTATTCAACTTAAAATTAATGAACTTAAGGCAGAAAAAATCTTTTTTGTCGGAAACTCAATGGGTGGATTTGCAGCAATTCTATTTTGTAATTTATTACAAACTGGTCAAGCAATTGCATTTGCCCCACAAACTTTTATTTCGCCATTGAAACGTTTAATTTACCGAGACAGCAGGTGGACGTTACAAATACTTAACACATACAAAACCAGTTTATTTAAAAGTAAAATCTGGGATCTAAAGTCATTTTTATTAAAAATAAATAAAATTCAACCCACTTCAATTTATGTATGCACCAATGACAAGCTTGACTATTTACATGCAAAAAACATAAGCCAACTTCCAAATATTACAATTAATGAATTTAATGTTGGCGGGCACGACATTGTAAAAATATTACGTGACGCGGGTCTACTTCCAGCGATCATGTCCGGAAATTATAAAAATATAAAACTTGAGAGCTCACTTTAAACTGGTAGACACCCCGCATTTAAGACATGCACCGGAATATAAGCCTAAGAAAATTTATTACTCGATTAATTTTAAGAATTAGAATTAGAATTAGAATTACACTTTAATTAGTAGTCAAATATTTTGCCATCTGATTAATAAAATTTATTGCAGGAAAATAATTTTGGTATTTTTAATGAATGATAAACCTACAGAGCCATCTACTAATAAAAACTACATTATTACTAACACCCAGTATACTAACCAAACAAATGCGTCATTTGCTTATTTTTTACTAGTAATATTTACTATTTTAACTTTAATCAGACCGCAGGAATTACCTTTCTTTTCAAGTCTTAGTGAAATTAGGCCAATAGCAATCCTCACAGTTATCATTACCACATTAACGCTATTAATTCGCCCTTTTAAGTGGTGCACACAACACACATTATTGTTCATTTTAGTTCCTTTTATCGCGGTTTCTGGCGCGCTCAATGGCTGGGCTGGTAAAGGAATAGATCAAGCATTAAGCATACTCAACAGTGCCTTTCTACCTTTTTTGATGTTTTCTTTGTTATTAACTACAGCTCGCAGACAAAAGTTAATCATGTGGATTTTTATAATTTCTAGCTTATTAATGGTCCATAACGGACATACACAACAAAACAGTTTTGATCGTTTTGGTTGGGCGGGTGTTGCAACAGTTAGCGACACTCGAATTCGATACGTCGGTATATTACAAGATCCAAATGACCTAGGTATGGTCTTTATGATGACAATACCTTTTGTCATCTATTTTTTTAGTGAAAGTAAAGCCTTTGGCAAACTTTTACATTTAATAATTTTAGGGACTTTAATTTACGGAATTTACATGACAAATTCACGTGGCACTATGCTAGGTTTAATGGGTGTTACTGGCCTATTTCTATTGCTGCGCTATGGCAATATCAAAGCAATTATTGCCGGGCTGTTCAGCCTACCAATTTTATTGGTTATAGCGTCAAGTTTTAGAACAATAAGCTCAGAAGAAGATTCAGCCAGAGGTCGTTTATGGGCTTGGTGGGATGGCTTAGAAATGCTCAGAGCGAATCCAATTTTTGGAGTTGGCGGTGGAAATTTCACCGAGTATCATCAACGAGTTGCTCACAACACTTACATTCAACTTATTGCCGAACTAGGGAGTGTTGGTTATCTAATTTGGATAACCATGCTATTTCTAACAATGATAATGGGTTATCAATGTGTAAGAAAGCTGCGTTTAGCACCTGTTGCTGAAATGAACAATAAGCTGCGGAGCGAATTAAAACTTTCCGCAACATTATTTTACTCTTTAACAGCGTTTTGTTTAACAGCCTTCTTTTTATCTAGAGATCGCTTTATTATTTTTTACATTGTTTTAGGTATGGCAGTTGCAGCTTACTCTCGTGTTGTTAAAGCTAACAACGATCAACCATTATTTATAGTAAGTAAAGCAGTACCAAGAATAATGATTGGTGCAATAGGCGTAATAATTGCAATTTATATTGTACTTAAACTGACACTATAGGAATCATATGCAAGCAAATAACCTAGTAGCTATTATTACATGCCAGCGACCACAAGGCTTACTTAGATTAATCAAGGCCCTTCAACAGCAAAAAACTGAAGAATCAAGCTTTGATATTTTAATTGTTGATAATGCTTGTCAACCTGATATTGCTAAACTTATCAGCTCACAAGCTGTTAATAGCCATGTTTCTATATATTATGAACAAGAGTCAATTCCAGGCATCGTTGCGGCTCGTAATAAATGTGTTAGCTGGTTTTTAAAACAACAGTATAATGCATTGGTGTTTATCGACGATGATGAGTGGCCAGCTAACGAAAACTGGCTAAATAAACTTGTGCAAGCACAAAAAAAATATCAAAGCGATATTGTTACTAGCCATGTAATCTCTGTTGGTGAACAAGACACGCCAGGATGGGCAGTAAAACTCATCTATGGAAAAAATAAATTTCAAGAAGGACAAAAGTTAACCACCTTTTACACCAATAATCTGTTAATTAGGCGCCCTGTCCTGCAACAATTACAACCTGCCTTCGACCAGCGCTTTGCAATGACTGGTGCAAGTGACTATCACTTTGCATTGCGATGTCGAAAATTAGGTTTTACTGCTTATTATACTGACGCACCTGTTATCGAAGAGTTCCCAACCTCCAGAGCGAACTTAAAGTGGTTCTTACGCAGAGGATTTCGTTCGGGTATTGGTTATAGTAGAAGCCACCTATTTGAAGAACGTTTTATTATTGCAATCTTGCTATGTATTTTTATGTTCGCTATGAGGGTTGCAAGAGGCTGTATAAAGCTACTTTATGGTATAGTCACACTGAATCGCACACGAGTGACAGAGGGGCTTTTCCGTTTTGCTTCTGCCATTGGCACTCTAGCAGGGTTATTCGGTACTAAAGTTAACGAGTATAGAGTCATACATGGAAAATAAACCAGTTGTTCAACCACTAGTAACGGTACTTTTACCGATATTTAATGCTGAAAAAACCTTAGAAAGAACTTTATATCACTTAATAAATCAAACTTTTAAAAATCTTGAAATTTTAGCTATTGATGATGGCTCTACAGACAACTCGTTACATATATTAAAAAAACATCAATTACAAGATAAAAGAATAAAAATTATCAGCAGAGAAAATAAAGGATTAATTAAAACTCTAAACGAAGGGTTAGATCACGCAAAAGGCGAGTTTATAGTTAGAGAAGATTCAGATGATTACTCTGCTTTAAATAGGATTGAAATTCAAGTACTTTTTATGCAGCAAAACACTGAAATTGCTGCTGCAGGCTCATATAATCGTTGTTTTGGTTCTTCACATGAATTAAAAAAATATCCCACTGACAAAAATATATGTAAAGCAACGCTATTATTTTATCCTTGCTTAGCACATCCATCAGTAATTTTAAGAAACGCTTTCTTGTTAGAAAAAGCACTACGTTATCCATTAGAATACAAACACTGCGAGGATTATGCGCTCTGGGTTAATATAATTAAAGCAGGAGGACATATAGCAAATATACCAAAAGAGTTACATTATTATAACAATCACCCGCAACAGGTAAGCGTCAAAAACAACAAAGAGACATCCTTAAACCATTACAAGTTAATTTCAAACCAATTAAATGACATCGGCATATGTATTGATAATACTAAATTACGACACATGGTAATTACAGATAAGAAAGACCTTGAAGAACTTACTCTAGATATATTTAAAGATGTCATTATTAAATGTGAAAAAATTTTAAAAAATGCTACAGATAAAGGATATGAAAATGAATCGATGAAATCTGTACTTATGAAACTAATTATTAAACCTATAAAAGATAAGTTAGGAATAAGCGGTTATTTTGTATATGTTATAACAACAAGAAAATTTCATAACCCTTTTGATTTAGGATTGATTTACAACGCATTTTTAAGAACGATAAAAAACACAGTTAAGAGATTTAAATATGATTGATATAAATAGAAAATTATTGTTTGTACATATACCTAAATGTGCGGGTACTTTTATCGAGAAAAACTTAACACCTAATATTGATTGGCACAAAATTGGAGAAAAACACTTCTCAATGCAACATTGCATTGATACATATGGGAAAGATGTTGTTTCAGGATGCTTTAAGTTTAGTGTTGTACGAAATCCTTACAGCCGTTTACTATCTTTTTTTTTATATCATAAACGTAAAAACACATCATATTTTAAAATTAATGCATTTGAAAAAAATTTACGTAAATTTAAAAAAGACTATCAAAGAAATTTTTCAAGCTTTATATTTAATCTTAAAAATTATCACCATAAACTTGAATCTTGGGCTAAAAATGATTTACGTCCCTGCCACGATTTTTTTACTAATTTTCAAGGTATTGAAATCGACTTAATTCTTAAGCAAGAAAATCTTGCAGAGGATTTGGAAAAACTACAAGCTAAAACTAATTTATTCTTCAAAAACGAAAGAATCAATGCTGCGCCAAGTGCTTATGATCTTTTAGATTTTTACAAAAATTCAGAAATCGAATTTGTAAAAGAGTATTACAAAACAGATTTTTTCTATTATTATCCAAACCTTGACCTCTAGATAGTAATTATAATAGTTATTAGTAGAAATAGTTTTATTAGTTAAAGGACAAATAATAAGGAAAATTACTAAATGAAAATTTGTCTAGTCTGCAGCGGTTATCCTCCTGATAATGGTGGGGGTATTGGAACTTATACAGAAAACTTAGCCAATGCATTATATGAAATAGGCAATGATGTCACAGTTATTTCTAAGAGTGAAAATGACTATTCTCACTACGAAAATACAGGTAACATTAAAGTAATCAGGGCAAGAGTCAAATATATTCCAATACTTGAAAGGTTGGTTCCTGGTATTAGTTGGAGTATTCAGCTAAATTCAATACTTAGAGAAATCCAAAAAAAAGACTCTAGCTTTGATGTAATCGAGTTTCCAAATTGGGAAGCACCCGGTATTGTATATCAACTTCTTAATCGAACTTCTACTGTGGTAGTAAGAGTTCACACACCTTATTTTGAAACATTGCAACTTGATAAAGGAATTCAACGTTCGTTTTCTGACAAAGTAATCTGTGCTATTGAAAAGCTATCCTGTCTAAAAGCTCATTCTTTAGTGTCATCAACAGAAGCTCATGCCAAAATGATTTGCGATGAATACAACATAGCGATTAATAAATTTGCTATTGTCCCCTTGGGACTGAAAGATTGCTTTGTTGCTGAAGAAAAAAATTCAAAATATATTAAAGACAATAAATTTAAAATTATATATCTTAGCAGGCTGGAAAATCGAAAAGGAACACTATTACTTATTGATGCCCTACCGATACTGCTAAATGGTAAGCCTGATCTTATTATAGATATTATTGGTCAAGATAGGCCTCACGCACCGGGTGGAATATATTTCAAAGAATATTTTAAAAAACACTTCAATGAATATAGTGCTCAGGTTAAATTTCACGGTAAGCTAGAAACATCCTTATGCCATGATTTTTTATATAAAGCAGACTTATTTGTTGTTCCTTCATTATATGAATCATTCGGTTTGATTTTTGCCGAAGCAATGATGTTTGGCCTGCCATCAATAAGTACTCGTGGTGGTGGTATTCCAGAAGTTGTGTTAGACGAATCAACAGGCTTGTTATTGAATGAAATATCATCACTCGAATTAGCTAACAAAATTTTTTACTTCTATAACAATCGCGACAAATTGCATGTAATGTCTTTCAATGCTAGAGAAAGATATATTGATAAATTTTCAAGCATCACTATGGCTAAAAATACAATTAGTAATTACGAACTAGCAAAAACTTCGAAAAGCAAACTTGCCGATAATTAAAATAAATTTAATTTTACTTTGTTGTGATTATTCATATAAAAATTTTATTATCAATATTTACTTTAGTAAGCTTCAATTCGTTAAATTACCATCAAAATATTTATCAAAGATTATTAGTTTAAATTTTGAGTAGTACAAACTCTGTTATTTCATATCAAGTGAAATAAGTGAACGCACTAAGCACACTACATAAATTGCCAATTTTTAAGTTTGCGATCTAATAGGTAGTTTTCGGATATCCGTAATACATTTTTAAAGTTTCCAAGCTTGAGTATAGAGTGTGCCGATTAGCTCAGAAGCGGTATGAGTAAGATGGTTGTCGTCTCGGTAAATAGGTATACCATTTAGCGATGTCACACATCGTCCGTTGTTACAGTAAAAAGGTTTAATATCTATGGTAATCATATCAGGGTTTGTTAACATTACTTCTGAAATTAATAAATCCATCATTTCATTTGGTTGAAACTCAAAACTACAATCCTTATTCTCTTTGAACATCGCATTTTTTAAAGCGCATCGCGGTTCACTATGTTGTGCATAAGCAGTGTCTTTGAATAACACTACCTGTATATCTAGCGCCTGTAATTTTAAAACTGTTGAAGTTAATGCATTTTTTAAAGCCTGATACATCTCAGTTTGATCAGAAATTAATTTGCCGTTTTCATATATTGACCGCGTACTCCAGCCAGGCCAACTTGCTGCAAGAAATACATAATCAGGCTTTTGCATTTTAATATAATCCCATGCCTGTGCATTACGTTGCAGACACTGTTTAGCACGAAAAGCTTGAGCACCCCACTCTAAACCAATAAGCGGCGGGCATTGATCCATGGTGTAATCTTGTATCGCTATGCTTTCTGCTTGCCCTAACACATTTAAAAAACCAGTGTAATGGTTAGCGTGCGAATCACCAAATAAGAAGCCTGTTTTTGTAGATGTTAAGTCACCTAAAAGACAATCAGGATTGGGTAAAGTGTCTCTGTCGCGTAAAGATGAGTGGCAAGAACCGCGTATGATATTAGAGTGACTGTTTAATGCTTGTTCTATTTGCTGAACAGAAGCATCAAATCGAGTTGGAAAGCCGGCCTGTTGTATAGTCACTGAGGCAACTGCACTAAACATAACTAAGGGTAATACTAACCATTGGCCAGTAAGTTTAGATAAACTCGCTGTTGTTGCTTTACGAAAAGGTTTCTCTACAAAACGCCAAGATACCCAGGCACACAAAACCATGATGCTAAAAACACTTAAATTTGCCAAAGCAGATAACGTGATGTCTTGATAACGAAACCAAACCAGTATGGGCCAATGCCATAAATAGAGCGAGTAAGAAATTAAGCCAAAAAATACCATTGGCTTAGAAGATAGTAGCGCGGCAATCGCATTATGCGGTTGCTTACCTAAATACAATAAAACTGCTGTAGCCAAACATACATAAAAAGCGTTATAACCTGGGAAGCGGCTGGTCTCATCTAAGATAACTGCCATATAAAAAATTACGCCAAGCGCAAGTAACGAGCCTAAGTTACTTAATATACGTTTAGGTGTTGGCAGGTAATGACCTCCAATCGCTAAAACTGCACCGGTCATCAGTTCAAAAAAACGTGTCGGTAGTAAATAATAAGCTGCGCCAATGGTGTAATTCAACGCAACCTCAGATAACCACACTAACACTAACAATACTACTGAAAAAAAAATAGGCAAAAAACGCTTGGGGATCAGCCAAAGGCAAAGCATTAGTGCTAATGGCCAAATAAAATAAAACTGCTCTTCTATCGCTAAAGACCAAGTGTGTAGCAATGGTGCTTCTTTAGCATTTTCACCAAAATAGCCACCATGATGGATCCAAAAGAAAAAGTTACCCACGAATACGGATACCCACAAAATACTCTGAGTAAATCGTTGTAGGTCGTGCGGGGATAATATTAAACTAAAAGCCAGCAAACTAGCGCATAAGACAAAGACTAAAGCAGGAAGAATACGTCGAACTCGCCGGATGTAAAAATGACGAAAACTAAAAACGCCCTCGTTCATCTCGCGATAGATAATT
>NZ_JANQVQ010000136.1:11822-15312 GCF_030730205.1 Paraglaciecola sp. | reverse complement strand
GTGGCTGAAATTCAATTTGCTGATTACATTTTTCCGGCCTTTGACCAAATCGTAAACGAAACTGCCAAGTGGCGGTATCGTTCTGGCGGGCAGTTTAGTTGCGGTACGTTAACCATCCGCACGCCTTACGGCGGTGGTATAGCCGGTGGGCATTATCACTCACAGTCGCCCGAAGCATTTTTCGCTCATGTACCGGGTTTAAAAATCGTCGTCCCACGCAATCCTTACCAAGCAAAAGGTTTGTTACTTGCGTCAATTCGAGATGATAACCCCGTGCTTTTTATGGAGCCAAAACGTTTATACCGTGCTTCAGTTGGTGAAGTGCCAGAAGATGATTACATCTTACCTTTGGGCAAAGCGGAAGTGGTTTCTGAAGGCAAGGATATTACGTTACTGGCATGGGGTGCTCAAATGGAGGTCATGGAGAAAGCCGCGCAATTAGCCACAAAGGACGGCATATCATGTGAAGTCATCGATTTACGCAGTATTTTACCTTGGGATCGTGACACGGTCGCAGCCTCGGTACAAAAAACAGGGCGTTTGCTTATTAGCCATGAAGCACCCTTAACGGGTGGTTTTGCCAGTGAAGTTGCAGCCAGTATTCAAGAGAAGTGCTTTTTATACCTTGAGTCTCCAATAAGCCGAGTATGTGGATTAGACAGTCCTTATCCTTTAGCACATGAGAAAGAATACATGCCAGATCACCTTAAAATCTACGAAGCGATTATTCGCTGCGTTAACTTTTGATCATATTAGGAGCCCAGAAAAATGACTGATTTTATTCTGCCTGATATTGGTGAAGGTATTATTGAGTGTGAACTTCTTGAATGGCTAGTGGCCGAGGGCGATGTGATCGTTGAAGATCAGCCCGTTGCTGAAGTCATGACAGATAAAGCCACAGTACAAATTCCCGCAATGTATTCAGGCAAGGTGATAAAGCTGTACTACCAAGCCGGGGAGATTGCAAAAGTGCATTCGCCTTTGTTTGCTATGCATATTGAGGGGGCAGAGCCACAACCTAAGGCTAATGAAGATAGCAACGCTGAATCAAAACTACAGTATGAAGCGCCTAAAGCGGCAACTATTGCTCCTGTGAGCAGCAATTCAATCGATTTTATTTTACCGGACATTGGTGAAGGAATTGTGGAGTGTGAGCTGGTGAGTTGGTTAGTCAGTGAAGGTGAGGAGATACTAGAAGACCAAGCTGTCGTTGAAGTGATGACCGACAAAGCCCTAGTTGAAATACCGGCTAAATACTCAGGCACGGTCAGTAAGCTGTATTATGCTCAAGGTGACATTGCAAAAGTGCATACCCCGTTATTTGCTATGTTGGTGAATGATGGCGTGTCTGGGCAGGTAACTCAGGGCGCAACAAATTCAGCAAGTCAGCCAGCCGTTAGGGTAGGTGAAGATCGTTTAAAGCCAACTGAAGAGGTATTAGCTGCGCGCCAAGGCAAAGCGCTGGCCAGTCCTGCAGTTAGGCGACTTGCCCGCGAACTCAACATCGATTTATCTACGGTCAAGGGCAGTGGTGATAAAGGTCGCGTACTGAAAAGTGATTTAAGTCAAGCTGCTGAAGTAAATGCTGCGCCTGTTGTCGCACCTTCCACTGTCATAGGTGGTACGCGCAAAGAGCCCATTCGTGGTATTAAAGCGGCCATGGCCAGACAAATGTTACACGCTGTGACAACGGTGCCGCACTTTACCGTGAGTGATGAAATTGCCTTAGATAATTTGATTGTGGCGCGAAATCAACTTAAAGACAATTTTGCGGCGCGCGGGGTAAAACTCAGTTTTATGCCGTTTTTTATCAAGGCGATGTCCTTGGCCTTGAAACAGTTTCCGATTATCAATAGCCAGGTAAATAAAGATTGCAGTGAAATCACCTACTTTGATGATCACAATATTGGGCTGGCGATTGATTCTAAAATTGGTCTGGTGGTACCGAATATCAAAGGCGTTCAACATTTATCTTTATTTGAAATCGCCCAAAAGGCCAATGAATTAGTGGAGCAAGGGCGTGAAGGTAAGCTCAAAAGTGCAGACTTGAAGGGCGGAACCATCAGTATTTCAAACATCGGGGTGCTTGGAGGAACGGTTGCTACTCCGGTCATTAACGCACCTGAATCCGCGATTGTCGCTCTGGGTAAAATTCAACGTTTACCACGCTTTGATGCTAACGATAACGTAGTAGCGGTTAATATCATGCAAGTAAGTTGGTCAGGCGATCATCGTATTATTGATGGAGCCACCATGGTGAGATTTAATAATTTATGGAAGTCTTATTTGGAAAATCCGCTTACAATGTTGGTAGAATTAGCCTAACGCTGTTTGAGTACTAACAAACCCGCATTATGCGGGTTTGTTTTTTCATCTATTTGCCTTTTTGGAGTTTGAGCATTGTTTAGTTATCGTCATAGTTTTCACGCGGGCAATCATGCCGATGTCATCAAACATTTAGGTCAAATGTTACTGATTGCTAAGCTTAAAGAGAAAGATAAAGGCTTTGTATACATGGATACGCATAGCGGCGCCGGCCTATATGATCTGCATTCTGATAACGCACAAAAAACCGGAGAGTTTAAACTGGGCATAGACAAGCTCATGGACTACCAAGGTTCAAATAACGATGTTGCCAACTACGTCGAGTTAATATCCCGTTACCATCGTCATAATAGTTATCCTGGCTCACCAGAGATTGCGCGTACGCTGATGCGTGAACAAGACAAACTGGTCTTGATGGAATGGCACAACCAAGAAATTGACAACCTCCGTCACAATATCAGTGGCAGTAATATTGCAATTCATCATCGTGACGGCTTTGAAGGTTTACTTGCCATGACTCCGCCGCCTTTGCCTAGGGGCTTGGTTTTAATCGATCCGTCTTATGAGGTCGCTGAAGAGTATCAGCAAGTAGCGCAAACCGTTGCTAAAGCCTATAAACGTTGGAGTACCGCAATTTTTGCGATTTGGTATCCCTTAATTGCTCATCGTCAAGACAGTGAAAATGGCCACAGTTACGCACAAAGTAAAATGGGTAAAAGCGAAGGTTTACTTGCTGCCCTTAAACAGCAAAATTTCAAAAATTTGCTACAAATAGAGTTATGCGTAACCACTAAAGAGCAAGGCGCAGGCATGTACGGCTCTGGCTTAGCGGTGATTAACGCGCCATGGCAGTTCGACGAACGCATGCGCGCTGCTTTAACAGAGCTACAACCTTTATTAGCGCAATCGTCGGATACGAGTAGCTCGGTTTCATGGTTAATTGCTGAGTAATTGAGCTGATGTTAACCCCCGCAGGGATCAAACATTTTTACATACCTGATGAGCAGTCCATTTATTTGCTGTCGCACAAAGACGCTAAAAAATTAAAAGACTGGTTTAAGTTGTGTACCGCACAACTTGAGTTGTTGGGATATAACAACATCGAGTTAATCGGTAAAGGTGCATTTGGCTTCGCGTTCGCGGGTCAGACATCTGAGGGTCAGAC
>NZ_JANQVQ010000136.1:0-11722 GCF_030730205.1 Paraglaciecola sp. | reverse complement strand
GGGTCAGACATCTGAGGGTCAGACTGCTGAGGGACTAGCTAAGAGTGAGCAGGAATCTCAGTGGCGCCATGCAGCAGGTCGTCAGCATTTTGTGTTTAAATTTTCACGTATTAATCTGCCACAGCATATTCAAGATAGATTAGAAGAAGAAGCTTACATGTTAAGCCATGTAGAGCATAAAAATGTACCTGCCTTAATCGAATTTCAGCGCATTAAAAAACAAGCCATCTTAGTGATGGAACGCGCAGCCGGTGACGATTTAGAAAAAGTGTCACTGCAACGTGGTCCTTTGTCACCCAGGCTTATTGTCAAAATCGCGGTGCAGTTGGCAGATGTCTTACGTTATTTGCGTAACTTCAAGCACGAGGGCGATAAGAAACCCATTGTGCACGGTGACATTAAACCCTCAAACATCGTATTTGATGCCAAATCAGAAGGGATTGGCTTAATTGACTGGGGCTCGTCGGTGTTTGCACAAATAGACGAACATGGGCATTTTGTGAGTCAAAACATTATGGATTTGATGTCCAGTGAATTACAGCAGACCAATGCACGTTTAGGTGATATTTATTTTATTGGTGACGAACAATTAAACGGGGGCTTATCTAGCCCTCGGTTTGACGAACAAGGCCTAGCGAGTACCCTGTACGCCCTTGCGTCAGGTCAGTCATGTCGCTTTGGTTATCGTGTTATTACCCCGCAATCATTGGGCCTACCTAAAGAACTGGCGCTGACCTTAAGTGCTATGTTGAGCGATGACGCAGCAGTGCGTAAGGAAGGCGGCGATTACTTTTTGCAAAATATGCAGTTCATGAAAAATCTATTGTTGATAGATGAACATCACGAGCAAGAAAAAGCCTTGATACCCAGCTGGGTCGTTCGCAAAGAAAAAGAGATTGATACCGTCGTGTACAGCTCACGTAAATCCTTTTTAAGAGCAGAATCATACAAAGAGCATGACGAACTGCGTTACATGAATGACGCGCAGTTTGAACGGTATTATAAAAACTACTTACAAGGAATGGGCGAAACCGAAAAAGCCTTTGTTTCAGCGGTGAGTCGTTTGGGTAAATACCCGGTGGTAGGCGGTTTGGCCATGCGCTGGCAAGATGACGGCGTATATATTGATTCAAGTCTAAACCTCTATGACCAGTCGATGCAGCGCTCGTTTGAGGCATCAATTAACAACGTGGTGTATTTGGCCCGAGCAATACAACACGTTGGTGTATTTAAATGCTGTTTGTTTAATGCGCGGGATACCTTGCACTTGGAGCGAACGGAAGAAAGCGCGCCGTTTATACCCGAAAAAGGCATGCGCATTCCCTACGAACTGAGTCGAATCTCAGTACCAGAAGATGAAAGTAGAATGCACTCGTATTTTGAAGATGGTGATGATCCCGACGAGTTATTGGCCTTGCCGCCTGAGTTACTGAGTATTATTCGCCAGTTAAATAGTATTCATCACACAGGCTGTATTATTTTTGAGGCCTTGCCCACCCATTTAAAAATTCACAGTTACTACACCTTGCTCAATCACAAATTAGAGCTGGAATTTACTAGCTTACTGCGGGATATTATCGATTTGATCCCGAAAATAAAAGGCTTAGGTATTTCAGGCTTCATGAAGTTACCCTACAAAGATACCCGTTTTTTTCAGCATCAAGCGAAACGAGCTGATAAGTTTTATCCTAGAGATCCTCGTCAACAAACACGATCTCAATAATTGACCAAAAGAGTAATCACTATGCCAGACATTAAATTAGTCGAATTGTTAACCCTTGAGAAAATAGAACAGGGGCTCTTTCGGGGGCAAAGTTGGGACTTGGGATTTAGAGCCTTGTTTGGTGGTCAAGTGATGGGGCAAGCATTGGCTGCCGCTCAATTAACTATGCCTGAAGGTCGCATTGCCCATTCATTTCATAGCTACTTTTTATTGCCTGGGGATGCCAACCAACCCGTAGTCTTCGATGTTGAAAATGTTCGAGATGGCCGAAGTTTTTCGACACGCCGCGTAAAAGCCATTCAAAATGGTCGTAATATTTTTTACATGACGGCCTCATTTCAATTACCCGAGGCAGGCTTAGAACACCAATACGCTGTTATGCCAGATGTACCAGGGCCAGAAGAAATTGAGCCCGATATTAAGTTTTATGAAAAATCATTAAGTGACATGTCTCTGCGTATGCGAGAAACCTTGAGCTATCACAAGCCCATTGATACGCGCACTGTTCAAGCGATTGACCCCTACAAACCACAAGTACAAGAGCCTAAACGTTATATTTGGATGAAAGCACAAGAAGTGCTAAGCGGAAATATCAACATCAACCAAACGATGTTGGCCTATGCTTCTGACTACCATTTTCTAGGTACATGTTTACAACCCCATGGTATTGCACCTCGCAATAAAAGTTTGCGCATGGCAACAATTGATCACGCAATGTGGTTTCACCATCCGTTTGATTTTGACGATTGGCTGTTGTACTGCGCAGAAAGCCCCTTTACCGGTGGCGCACGGGGGTTGGTGAGAGGCCAATTTTTTAATCGACAAGGAAAGCTTGTTGCATCAACAATGCAAGAAGGCTTAATGCGCAACGTTGAGGAAAATTCATGATTTATACCTTAGGAAAGCACAGCGTAACCCTCAATGAACCGGCTTTTGTGGCACCAGGAAGTCATGTTATGGGCCAAGTTTGTTTAGAAAAAGACAGCAGCGTGTGGTTTAACGTGGTGATCCGCGGCGATTGCGATTTAATCACAGTCGGCCAAGGCAGCAATATTCAGGATGGCTCGGTACTGCATACTGATCATGGTGTGCCCCTAACGGTGGGTAAGGGGGTTACCGTGGGGCACAAAGTGATGCTGCACGGCTGTGAGATTGGCGATTATAGTCTGATTGGTATCAATAGCGTGATTTTAAACGGTGCAAAAGTGGGTAAGCATTGTGTCATCGGCGCCAATACCTTAGTGACCGAAAACATGCAGGTGCCTGATGGTTCAGTGGTAATGGGCTCGCCAGGTAAGATAGTTAAAACCATTTCAGACTCACAAAAAGCCATGTTAGAAAAATCTGCTGAGTACTACCTTGCTAATGCAAAGCGTTTTGCTAGCGAGCTAAGGGCACAAAGTTAAAGTTAGTTTTTCTTCGTGCCTTACGTTTTGTTGCCCCTTATAAAAAGGCCCGGCGCTATTGCTAGCCCGGGCTTAGGGGGATTGGCTCTTCTTTAGAGCCGTGCGCTAATCAAACTGGTCTGGTCAAACTGGTAAGGGTTTCAAGGATGTAAAGTGTAGAACATATCTGCTTAAAAAATAGTCTAATTATTAAATTTAGTTAAGTGTTCCTTTTTACTTCTATTCAGGTTTTTTGGTTCACTTCGTTTATTCCTAATTTTTTCTACGCACGCCAACTGCCAATACTGATGAACGCTGTTTTTACTTGACCAGTATTCATATTATTTATGGCGACTATGAAGCCCTTGTTTACTGATGTATGAGCTGTAATTATCCGTTTATGGTTATCTCAATTAAGTCTATTTATGAATTTACAATTTAAGAGCTTTTTCCCTCCGCAACGAACATTAATGGGGCCGGGGCCCTCTGATGTTGATCCGCGCATTTTAACTGCCTTATCGCGTCAAACTATCGGCCATCTTGACCCGATGTTTGTTGATTTAATGGATGAAACAAAACAATTACTGCAGTATGCCTTTCAAACTCAAAACGAACTCACCATGCCTGTTTCTGCTCCTGGCTCAGCGGGGATGGAAGCGGTATTTGTTAATTTAATTGAACCAGGTGACAAAGTTATCGTGTGCCAAAACGGTGTTTTTGGTGGGCGGATGCAGCAAAACGTACTTCGTTGTGGTGGTCAAGCCATTATGGTGCAAGACGAGTGGGGCACTGCAACTGACATCAATAAGTTGGAACAAGCTTTAAAAATGCACCCAGATGCAAAAGCCGTAGCGTTTGTGCATGCAGAAACCTCTACCGGCGTGCGCAATGATGCACAAGCTCTATGTGCCTTGGCTAAGGAATATGAGTGTTTGACTATTGTTGATGCGGTAACGTCGCTAGGGGGTATTGAGCTGGCCGTAGATGATTGGCAAATAGATGCAATCTATTCAGGCACACAAAAATGTTTATCGTGTGTACCAGGCTTGTCGCCAGTTTCATTTAGTCAGGCTGCTATTGAGGTCATTAAACATCGTCAAAGTCCGGTACAGAGTTGGTTTTTAGATATGGACTTGGTGATGGGCTATTGGGGCCAAGGAACCAAACGGGCTTATCATCATACTGCGCCGGTTAACAGTATTTACGCTTTGCATGAGGCCTTATTGATATTGCATGAAGAAGGCTTACAAGCATCGTGGAACCGACACGCACACATGCACCAATTGTTAAAAACGGGGCTAGAAGAGTTAGGGTTAGAATTTGTTGTAGATGAACAAGACCGATTACCTCAGCTTAATATGGTGCGTATCCCTGAGGGGCTGGACGATGGGGCAATTCGTGCTCGGTTGCTGCAAGACTTCAACTTGGAAATCGGTGCGGGCTTAGGTGTACTCGCCGGCAAAGTGTGGCGGATAGGGTTAATGGGTTATGGAGCAAATCAGAAAAACGTTGATTATTGTGTAGAAGCACTGGCTAGCGTACTAAAAAAGTAAGTTTCACTTCATTTCAAAATTGTCGACAATTTAGTTTGATCTTTGGCGAAAAATGACTAAGCTAAGGCCTAAGTTTAAAATTGTCGACAATATGATGCCTGCACCTGTTTCAAATCTGAAAGTCACAACTCGCGCTGAGACTGTCTTTACTGGCCTAAGACAACGTATTGTCGAGGGTGAAATTGCGATGGGCAGCAAGATAAGTGAGCCAGAACTGGCTCGTTATTACGATATTAGCCGCAGTACCTTACGTGATGCGCTGTCGCGTTTAGAAGGCAGTGGCTTACTTGAGCGTAAAGCAAATATAGGCTATCGCGTCGTAACATTGTCGACAGAAAAATTATTAGAGCTATTTCGAGTACGTGAATCCTTAGAAGGTATGGCTTGTTATTTAGCGGCGCAAAATATGACAGCCGCGCAAATAGCGGAACTCAGAGAACTACTCGCTGATCACGAAAAAAACGAAGCCCTGCAACAGGGCGAAGCCTATTTTCAAAAGGCGGGTGACTTAGACTTTCATTTTAAAATTGTGTTTGGCAGTGCCAATCAGTTGTTGATCCGCTTGCTCTGCGAAGAACTCTACTATTTGGTACGGATGTACCGATTTCAATTTGGCATGGCCAGTCCTCGCGCCAAAAAAGCGTTTACCGAACACCACAATATTATCCAAGCCATTGAAGATAAAGATGGTGAATTGGCTGAGATCCTCATGCGTAGGCATATCTCAGCTTCTCGTTTAAATGTCGAAAAACGGATGAATACCCTATGACAAGCTCAATACAATTATCCCCCGGACAGCGTTTTCGTCTGGCTTTGGAAAAAAACAAACCATTGCAAATCGTTGGCACCATCAATGCGTATTGCGCCATCATGGCTCAGCAAGCCGGTCATCAAGCCATCTATTTATCTGGTGCCGGTGTCGCGAATGCCTCCTATGGTTTACCTGATTTGGGCATGACATCCTTAAATGATGTGCTTATTGATGTCAGTCGAATCACCAGTGCCAGTGAATTACCTTTGCTGGTGGACATTGATACGGGTTGGGGCGGGGCATTTAATATTGCCCGTACCGTTAAAGAAATGATCAAGGCTGGTGCCGCTGCAGTGCATATCGAAGATCAAGTGGCGCAAAAACGTTGTGGTCATCGGCCAAACAAAGCCATTGTGTCAAAAGAAGAAATGGTTGATCGCATTAAAGCCGCGGTTGATGCCAGAACTGATGAAAGCTTTTTTATCATGGCTCGAACTGACGCTTTTGCTCAAGAAGGCCTAGAAGCGGCGATTGAGCGGGCACAAGCCTGTGTTGAAGCCGGTGCTGACGGCATATTTGCCGAAGCCATTAAAACGGAAGAACATTACCGTGCATTCTCAAAGGCCATTAAGGTGCCCATTTTGGCCAATATCACCGAATTTGGCCAAACGGAATTATGGAACAAACAGCAATTAGGTGAGTGGGGCGCGGCCATGGTGCTGTATCCACTCAGTGCATTTAGAGCCATGAATAAAGCGGCTGAAAGTGTGTATCAAAGCATTTTACAACACGGCGATCAAAAGCAAGTGATAGACCAGATGCAGACTCGTATGGAGTTATACGATTATTTGGGTTACCACGATTTTGAACAGAAATTAGATAGTTTGTTTTCAGCCAATAAAAATAACTAAGCGACGCTGAAAACAGACTTCACCAACTAACAGTAAGTAAAAGGACAGAAAAATGGTTGATAAAAAATTAAGTGGTGCAGGTTTACGTGGTCAAAGTGCGGGTGAAACGTCTTTATGTACCGTGGGTAAATCTGGCTCTGGTTTAACGTATCGTGGTTATGACGTGTCCGATTTAGCCGATAACGCCACCTTTGAAGAAGTGGCCTATTTACTTTTTAAGGGCCAATTGCCCAATCAAGCTGAGCTGAATAGTTACAAGTCTGAATTAAAAAAACGACGTGACTTACCCCAAGCGCTTAAAGAGGTTTTGCAACGTATTCCTGCTAGCGCACACCCCATGGACGTGATGCGCACCGGATGTTCATTTTTAGGCAACCTTGAGCCAGAAAATGACTTTAGCCAACAGCATCAAGCGGCCAATCGTTTGTTGGCAGCTTTCCCAGCCATTATGTGTTACTGGTACCGTTATAGTCATGATGGCGTTGCGATTGAGTGCCACACAGAAGAAGACTCCATTGCAGGCCATTTTTTGGCTTTACTATTGGGTAAAACGCCCAGTGAACTGCACCGAAAAGTGATGGATGTTTCACTTATTTTATACGCTGAACACGAATTTAACGCCTCAACGTTTACCGCAAGAGTGTGCGCATCTACTTTGTCAGATATGTTCTCGTGTATCACAGGGGCAATTGGCTCGTTGCGTGGTCCTTTACACGGAGGTGCCAATGAAGCTGCGATGGACATGATCCAAGGGTTTAGTTCGCCCCAAGACGCTAAAATACAAATGGCGGGTATGTTAGAGCGTAAAGAGAAAATCATGGGCTTTGGTCACGCGATTTACCGTGAGTCTGATCCCCGTAATGTGATCATCAAAGCATGGTCTGAAAAGTTATCCGAAGAGTTTGGTGATAGCTCGCTTTACGATATTTCAGTGGCATGTGAAGAGTTTATGTGGGACAGCAAAAAGCTATTTTGTAATGCAGATTTTTTTCATGCTTCGGCTTATCACTTCATGGGTATTCCTACTAAGTTGTTCACTCCCATTTTTGTCTGTTCACGGTTGACCGGCTGGGCAGCCCATGTCATGGAACAGCGCTCAAATAACCGCATTATTCGTCCTAGTGCTGATTATATCGGTGAAGCACCTCGTCAGGTTGTGCCCATTAATCAGCGCTAAACGCTATTGTTAAACCCCTTTAACTACAAGACAGGACAATATGAATACGCAATATAGACGTGCCTTACCGGGCACCAAGCTCGATTATTTTGATACACAAGCGGCAGTCGATGCCATTAAACCAGGGGCGTATGCAGGATTACCTTATACCTCGAAGGTGCTTGCAGAAAACTTAGTAAGACGCTGTGATCCAGCGCAGTTGGTTGATGCCTTAAAACAATTAATTGAGCGTAAGCGCGACCGGGATTTTCCATGGTTTCCTGCGCGAGTGGTATGTCACGATATATTGGGTCAAACCGCCTTAGTGGATTTAGCGGGTTTACGGGATGCCATTGCTGCCAAAGGGGGCGACCCAGCGCAAGTTAACCCCGTGGTACCAACCCAGTTAGTAGTGGATCATTCCTTGGCCGTAGAATTTGGTGGCTTTGATAAAGATGCTTTTGCCAAAAATCGTGCAATAGAAGACAGACGTAATGAAGACCGCTTTCATTTTATAAATTGGACGAAAACCGCCTTTAAAAACGTTGATGTGATCCCTCAAGGTAATGGTATTTTACATCAAATCAACTTAGAGCGTATGTCACCCGTGGTACAAAGTCGTAACGGCGTGGCTTTTCCAGATACCTTAGTAGGAACAGATAGCCACACCCCCATGGTCGATGCACTAGGGGTCATTGCAATTGGTGTTGGTGGCTTAGAAGCAGAGAGCGTAATGTTAGGCCGTGCCTCTTATATGCGCTTACCCGATATTATTGGTGTAGAGCTGAAGGGTAAACCCCATGCAGGGATCACCGCGACCGACATCGTTTTGGCCTTAACGCAATTTTTACGTCAACAAAAAGTCGTGTCCTCGTACTTAGAGTTTTATGGTGAGGGTAGCAAACATCTTACCTTAGGCGACCGAGCCACCATCTCCAATATGACACCTGAATACGGTGCCACAGCCGCGATGTTTTACATTGATCAGCAAACCATTGACTATTTGACATTAACAGGGCGCGAAGAGGCGCAAGTAAAGTTAGTTGAAACCTACGCCAAACAAAGTGGTTTGTGGGCTGACAGCATGGTGAAAGCGCAGTATGAAAGAGTATTGCATTTTGATTTGAGCCAAGTGGTGCGCAATATTGCCGGCCCATCTAACCCCCATGCCTGTGTGCCAGTAAGTGAATTAGCAAAGCGTAAGATCAGTGGGGTGGTTGAAAATGAAAAGGATCTGATGCCTGATGGTGCGGTGATTATTGCTGCAATTACCAGTTGCACCAATACCAGTAACCCGCGCAATATGGTGGCCGCGGGTTTATTAGCCCGCAACGCGAATAAGCTCGGTTTACAGCGTAAACCTTGGGTCAAAACTTCACTTGCTCCTGGCTCAAAAGCCGTACAACTTTATTTAGAAGAAGCCAAACTGTTACCCGAATTAGAGCAGCTAGGTTTTGGTATTGTGGCCTTTGCCTGTACCTCTTGCAATGGGATGAGCGGAGCGCTCGATCCTAAAATTGCAGACGAAATTACTTCCAGAGATCTTTACGCTACTGCAGTATTGTCGGGTAATCGTAACTTTGACGGGCGTATTCATCCTAATGCCGATCAAGCCTTTTTAGCCTCACCACCTTTAGTTGTAGCCTATGCAATTGCAGGAACGATTCGTTTTGATATTGAAAAAGATGTCTTAGGATACGACGCCGGCGGCAAGGCTATACGCCTTATAGACTTGTGGCCAAGTGACGAAGAGATTGATGCAGTAGTAAAAAGCAGCGTTAAACCTGAGCAATTTCGCAAAGTGTATGAGCCAATGTTCGACTTAAAAGTTGAATACGGTGAACATATCGACCCGCAATATGCATGGCGCGAGAAAAGTACTTATATCCGCCGTCCTCCCTACTGGGAGGGGGCACTGGCTGGTGAGCGCAGCATGCAAAACATGCGAGCTTTAGCGGTATTGGGTGATAATATAACCACCGACCATTTATCACCTTCAAACGCCATCACCTTAGACAGTGCTGCAGGTGAGTATCTGCATAAAATGGGTTTACCCGAAGAAGATTTTAATTCTTATGCTACCCACCGTGGCGATCACCTAACCGCCCAGCGCGCTACCTTTGCTAATCCTAAATTATTAAACGAAATGATCAAAGACGCTGATGGTAAAGTCATACAAGGTTCGTTGGCACGCATTGAGCCAGAGGGCAAAACGAGCCGGATGTGGGAAGCTATCGAAACGTATATGCAGCGCAAGCAACCGCTGATCATTATAGCCGGTGCAGATTACGGGCAAGGTTCATCGCGAGATTGGGCTGCCAAAGGTGTGCGTTTAGCCGGTGTTGAAGTCATCGTGGCTGAGGGATTTGAACGTATACACCGAACCAACCTTGTGGGTATGGGTGTATTACCACTTGAATTTACTAATGGCGAAAATCGTCATACGTACCTTATCGATGGCTCTGAAACCTATGATGTAGTTGGCGACATATCGCCCGGCTCATTGTTAGATGTAAAAATGACGCGCAAGAGCGGTGAGCAAATTAGCATAGCGGTTAAATGTCGTTTAGACACCGCTGAAGAGCTATCGATATATCAAGCGGGTGGGGTGCTGCAACGCTTTGCTCAAGATTTTTTAGACGCGAAAAAATAGCTGCCAGAGGCGAGTATCGAGAGTCATACTAAAGGCGGCAGCAGGTAGGACGAGAAGTAAAATCACTGGCTATTGATATTGCTTTTGCCCGGGGCTTATGGAGTGATATCGCAGGCTTAATATTTGACCGATTGAGAGAATAAAATGACTTATAAGCCACAATTAAAAATTCCCGCTACTTATATGCGCGGAGGAACCAGCAAAGGCGTATTCTTTCGATTACAAGATTTACCAACTGCTGCCCAATCTGCTGGGGTATTTAGAGACAAATTGATGCAGCGGGTTATTGGTAGTCCTGATCCTTACGCTAAGCAAACCGACGGTATGGGCGGTGCAACATCGAGTACCAGTAAAATAGTGATTATATCACCCAGCAGCCAGCCTGATCACGATGTGGACTATTTGTTTGGCCAAATTGCGATTGATAAAGACGTTGTTGATTGGAGTGGTAACTGCGGAAATTTGTCTGCAGCCGTAGGCCCATTTGCCATTAGTAATGGGTTTATTGCTAAGGATAAAATACCACAAAATGGCACACTGACAGTCAAAATATGGCAAGCCAATATTCAAAAAACCATCATAGCCCATGTACCTATCGTTGACGGGAAAGTGCAAGAATTGGGTGATTTTGAATTAGACGGAGTAACTTTTCCGGCGGCAGAAATTCAACTCGAATTTGTTGACCCTGCTGATGATGCCGATGACGACAGCAAAGGCTTATTTCCAACAGGCAATGTCGTTGACGAGCTTGATGTGCCAGAAGAATGGGTCGCTGGCGGTAAGCTTCAAGCCACGCTGATTAATGCCGGTATTCCCACTATTTTTGTTGATGCAAAAAGTATGGGCTACAGCGGTATTGAACTGCAAGACGACATCAATAGCGATCCTAAGGCCTTAATTCGTTTTGAATCATTACGTGCTATCGGCGCAGTAAAAATGGGGTTGATAAAAGACCTCACTGAAGCAGCTGGTCGCCAACATACCCCTAAAATCGCCATTGTTGCCCCGCCGCAAGATTACATTGCATCGAGTGGTAAACCAATCAAAGCCACTCAATTAGATTTGCTTGTGCGCGCGATGTCGATGGGTAAATTGCACCACGCCATGATGGGTACCGCTGCCGTCGCTATAGGCACCGCTGCATCTATTCCTGGTACGTTAGTGAATATAGCTGCAGGCGGCAGTGAACGCAGTACTGTATGTTTTGGCCATCCATCAGGTAGTTTAACGGTTGGCGCTGAAGCGAAATTCATTGAAGGTCAATGGCAAGTCACAAAAGCCATAATGAGCCGCAGCGCACGGGTATTGATGGAAGGTTGGGTGAGGGTGCCAGGTTAAAAGCAGCCATTAAGGCGAGATCCCGGTATTAAGTAATGAGCAACAGCGATAATTTTTGCAAAAGACGGCAATCGTATTTGGAAGCCCTGGTAACTGGAGTTATTTAAGACCGAATAAACAAAGCTCCAAATGGTATTGTAAACCGACTTTTTAACTGGCTAACATCGTCAATTCAACAGCACGTTAATACGCAAAACCTACCTACAAACGAGACAAGGGGCTCACCACACTGTTGCCACCGCGTTGCAGTAT
>NZ_JANQVQ010000135.1 GCF_030730205.1 Paraglaciecola sp. | reverse complement strand
TGATCAGGCCAAAAGCCCGGTCGTTTACAATTAGGGCAACAACATTGTAAACGCGCAAACAAATTTTCAGTCGCTTGGGAGATTCTGTTCAAACGCTCAGGGCAGTGCATGGCACGTAAATCATATTCAACAACAACTGCTTCAGAGTATCTAACTTGGCATTCTTGAAATGCAGCTTGGATATTATCTTTGCCATGCACACCTTTAAATAAGGTATCGGCTGGCCGTGATTGAGGATACAGTATTAACGCCTGACCCTTGGGAATATCTTCAATAAACTCGGATAGTTTGTCAGATGACTTAAGTACACGTTGCTGATGAAACGATGGCCCGTGGGCAATGCCGGTTACTTGCCAGTTGTTGTCTATATCAACACAGGTAAGTAATTCCTGATTCCAAGGTAGCAAGCCTCCATAAGGCCCTGCATCAAAGGAGCCTTCGCTGCCTAAGCCAATGGATAAACCGGTTAATTCACAGGCCAATCGCGCCTTATATTCCGCGCAGCCAGAGGCCGTTAGGGTGCGTGGGGTTTCTCCACTAAAAGTGCCAAGTTGATCGGTATCAAAGGCATCGCTTGTGTGCAGTCGCCAGTTTAATTTGTTTTGCAAAATAGGGGCAATAACGCGTCCTTTGCCGTGTCGAGTAAGCAGCGCAACCACGCGAGGCACAGAGGAATGTGGCATTAAATATTGCCCCTATATTTTTCGATTCCAAACAGATATATGTGATCATACATAGTGCCACACTCCTTGCAGCAAGCGCGCTATTTTGCCACGTTGTGGTTGCCATGCAAAAAGATACAGCCATTGATTATCAATCAATTGGCGCACGCTTTCATGGCGCTCAACAAGGGTTTGAATCGCCTCTTGTGGCGCATCGATGACAACACTAAGGCGCAAGGGTTGGTGCATCCATTGCTGGCCATTATGCAGGGATTGCATGGGTAAGCCGACCCTGAGATCACCGCCATTTCCCTCAAATACACCCAAGTGACCCGCTACCACGTTATGCAAGGTTTTATCGCCAGAGCCGTATAGATAGTTATCAGTCACCGAGGCGTAATATTGAAAGTTAATCCAGTGGGTCACGATCATCGGTGCTGTCAAGATCAACTCTAAGGTGCGAAAACCCGTGTCAGTGTGCCAATCGTAATCATGTAAAAAACTTCGACCTTGCAAGTTGCAGTGTCTGGTATGTTGGCGCTTAGCCACAATAAAACTGGCGTTATTGGCTAAACCCCATTCGGGTCGTAGTTCAGCCCAATCACGGCTGCGCTGCTCTGGTTGAGCATTAATGCTAAACCGGCGAGCGCGTTCAATACGCGTTTGCTGTGACGCACGTTTCAACCATTGCTGGTACTCGTTTGGCAGTACATCGGCATAACTGCATAAGGTAATGTCATCAGTGGTGGTATTGTGCAAAGCGGCAATAAATTGCGTTGTATCTGCAAGGGGCAAACCTTGCTGAGCTAAACCTGCACGTACTTCAGTATCATTTAATATATTGGCTAATACTCGAACATTTACTTCGCCAGTTTGTCCACAGCAGGCGCCACAGTCTAACGCCGCCTGCATATGGTTGTTACAACTTTGACTGCCGTGACCAACCAACAAAACGAAAGGCGCGATGTGTGTGGTCAGACCCATGGCGGTTAACACAGAGTGGGCGAGACTAACTTTATCAGCCGTGGTGAGTGGCACTCCTTGTTTGTACAGTTGCCACTGCGTGTCATTAACACTGTCGTTTATTGGATGGCTTGCCTTACCTGCAAACCAGGTGTTTTTGATCATTTTAAGACCGTACAACCACCCACTGGCCTCAACAGCATTAAACATGGACACGGATGAAGATGAAAAGGTATCCCAGGACTGCGCTACGCCACGACTAAAACCCTTATTTGCTTTGGCTTGTCTGACTTCAATACTGGGGGTGAGTAAACCAGGCATTTGAGGTCGTTGATAGCTGTTTGCGTTTGGAGAAAAAGACAATGGCAAACCAAAAAAGCCAGCAAAACCGAGAGTTTGAATATCAGGATGCTGAGCTTCAAGGGCCCGCCGATAGATCTCTGAACGCACATCGATACAAAATGCTGCTTGCATAACAGGGCTTAAAATTTGCCTTTGCTTTTCATCGTCTCGCTGTCGCAAGTTTGCAAATAAGCTGTGCTGATAGGCTATTTCTGCCGCCCGTTGCCAAATCCAAAGGATTTCTTGTTGTGATTTTACATGGTCTACCAGCAGAGGAAGAACAACAAATTGCTAATGCCAGCGCTGAATTAATACTCGGTGTTGCGTCGCTTCTTGCTGGGTAATATAGCGATACAACACCCATTCCCAGGCCATTCTGATAGCGAAGAATTGCCATAATTGATGTGTTCAAGTGCAACATCGGATTTTAGCCATTGCTGATGGGCGGCCGAAGATGCTCAGCCACTAATATCAAGTAACTTGGCATGGGCAAAATCGGTTTGATAGCCTGCCGCAATCTCGAGTTCGTCTAAGGTCATGGCTAAAATTTGCTGTGGGTCGTGAGGTAACTCAGCAAAGATTTTACTGAGCTTTGGGGCAGCCATAACAATACTGATACCCTTGTCGTGGATCACTTGTTGCCACCAATACTCGTATAAACCTTGCTGTGGCCCGTCGCCTTGTTCCATTAATAAGGCATAGCTTGCGACGGTTTGCGAAATCTGGTGAATAATTTCATCATGCCAGCTGATCTGGCGCTGTGGATTGCGCTGTAAATCAAGTAATCGACTAAAAGCTAAAAACTCGTGTTTGTCATTCTCAGCCTCTAAATAGGCTAAGGCATCGTCCTGCTGAATGTTCAGATTCGATTCTGCAATAGCTTGAGCGAGTTGGGCAGGTTTAATTTGCTGTTGCCACTGAGCCAAAAAGTATGATCTTGGCATAATGCACTTAGCACCGGCTAGCACATTCAGATTAGCGCTCACCTCGCTAATGGGCTGATGGTGCATGAGCCACCAAGGATTGACCGCGATCCAATTGTCTAAAGGCCAACTTGGCGCAATTTTTTGACAGCCTAATTGCAAACGCGCAATTTGCGCGCTACTCAATACTGATGTTTGGTGGGCGACATGGCTCATTTAGATCTCTCCTGTGTATAAGGGGTAGTGCTAACAACATGTTTTTTGGGGAGCTGTGTAGGCCAAATAGCCAAAGTAAGACGAGTTGACCATTCATCTAAATAAAAGCCTGCATATAACCAGCGATAAACACGCTGGCTAAGAGGGCGTTTTGCTGCCAATTTAAGTAACCAGTACACACTGCCCATGATGATAAACAGCAACGAAACCCAAACCAGTTGCCCCATGCTTAAATCGACGGGCGCAGCGCTGATAAAGTGATTGATAGCCATTTGTTGCACCACATAAAAAACAGCAAAAACGCTCGCACTCAGCGGAATACTTAAGTACCAATAGGCCGTTTTGAATAGGTGACTAAACAGTAGCGAGAACATAAT
>NZ_JANQVQ010000134.1 GCF_030730205.1 Paraglaciecola sp. | reverse complement strand
TGAGTAACAATGAGTCAATCTAATCTGGTCTATCTGCTGGTTATCAGCACTGGTGTTTTACTGCTGTACAAACTGTCTGTGCGTTTGCAATTATCCAAAGCAAAACACCCCTCCTTACGTGGGCATAGCAAATGGTCGCGGCGCGTGGCCCGCTTTATTCCTTTTTTTAGTTACGACGCAGAGCGCTTTTACAACAGTGATGGCGCACCCCCTAAGGTGGTGGCCCAGCGGCGCCAAGCCATTAAACAACTGCAAGGCCACATTGAATCCTGTTGTCCGCAGACCTTAAGCCATAGTAAAAATTTAGAAAACAGTATTTCAGATGTGCGGTTTACCAGCCATTACCGTATTCCTTTTCCCTATCGTAATCAGCTCGCGCCTTGCTTCACACTCAGTTCTATCGCCCAAGAAACTAAGGGCCTAAAAGTGTGTGACTTAGACGGTAACTGGCGCTATGACCTTAGCGGCTCTTATGGTGTGAATGTATTTGGCTATGACTTTTATAAAGAGTGCATGGAAGAAGGTATCGCTCAAACCAAGCAACTTGGCCCTGTGCTGGGCGCGTATCACCCATTGATTAGTGAAAACGTTGCAATGATTAAAGCAGTGTCTGGGCTTGATGAAGTGTCATTTCATATGTCGGGCACTGAGGCCGTGATGCAAGCTGTACGCTTGGCCCGCTATCATACTGGCAAGACTCACTTAGTGCGTTTTTGCGGTGCGTATCATGGTTGGTGGGATGGCGTCCAACCTGGCATTGGCAATACTCGGGTCACTCATGATGTTTACACCTTGGCTGATTACAGTGAGCATAGCTTGCGAGTATTACGCAGTCGTAAAGACATCGCCTGCGTGTTGATTAATCCGTTACAAGCCTTTCATCCTAATGCTGATGCGCCTTCTGATGCTGCTTTGGTGGCCAGTGACCGCAGTACTCACTTTGATAAACCGCGCTATGTGGCATGGTTAAAACAGCTTCGCCAAGTCTGTAGCGAGCATAAGATTGTACTGATTTTTGATGAGGTGTTTACCGGCTTTCGCCTCAGTTATCGCGGCGCCCAAGGTTACTATGGTATTCAAGCTGACATGGTCACCTATGGGAAAACGCTAGGAGGGGGGTTACCTATTGGGGTATTAACCGGGACTCATGCACTGATGAAGCGTTTTCAAGATGACAGGCCAGTAAATGTATCATTTGCTCGCGGGACGTTTAACTCACACCCTTATGTGATGGGCGCCATGAATGTGTTTTTAAAACGCATTCAAGGCCCCGAAATTCAAGCGCAGTATGCGCAATCAGAAGCGCTATGGAACCAACGCGTCGAGCATTTTAATCGCCGCTTAAACCAAGAAAATCTGCCCATTCAAATTAGTAATATTCATTCGATATTATCAGTTATTTATACCCTACCCAGTCGCTACAACTGGATGCTGCAGTTCTATCTAAAAAACAATGGCATTGAGCTGAGCTGGACGGGCACCGGGCGTTTGATTATGAGCTTTAATTTTACTGATGAGGACTTTGCGCAGGTCATCGACTGTTTCATCAACGCTGCAAAACAAATGCAAGAGGATCAGTGGTGGTGGCAGTCGCCGGCTCTGACCAATAAACGCATTAAACGTCAGTTTTTGATGGATATGCTGGGCACCAAATATCCCATTATTGCAACACTATTACCCAAGCCTTTATCTGTATCAACGGTATCCGATGCAACTGGCTTACCACCGAGTGAAGAAAGCAACTTAACAAAGGCGGGGTGAATATGTCTGAGCTAAAAAGCCTAGGGGCACAACCACAATTTCGACAACGTTTGGCTAGCGAATACGCCGCATTTTTGCAAGAGCAGGGGCAACGTTTTAACCCCAAAAACTGCCTTAAGATCGATTTTCATTGCCATGATCACAACAGTGATGTGCCTGATGAGTTATGGGGCCGTATTTTACGTTTACCTGAAACCTGGTTAAAAACTAAAAAGCTGCATAGCACCTTGCAAGCCAATGGGAATAGCGTGGTGACCATCACCAATCACAACAATGCTCGCTCGTGTTGGGAATTACAAGACAAAGGCATTGATGTGCTGGTTGGCGCTGAGTTCACCTGCTACTTCCCAGAATACGAGTTATTTATTCATGTGTTGACGTACGGCTTTAGTCGTGAACAAGAGGTGGTCTTAAATAAAAAAAGACAGAATATTTATGACTTTTTACGCTATTGCGCGGAGCAAGATATTCCGGTGATTTTGCCCCATCCGCTGTATTTCTATACTCGCAATGAAAAAATCGATTTGTCTCTATTTGAAAAACTTGCGGTGATGTTCTCTCGTTTTGAAGTGCTAAACGGTCAGCGTGATCTGTGGCAAAGTGTGTTGACCTTAAACTGGGTGCAAAGTCTTACTCCAGAAAAAATTAAGCAATACGCGCTGCGCCATAACCTTAACCCCGTTACATTTGGGGTTGACCCTAAAAAGCCCAAGATCCTGACGGGCGGCTCGGATGACCACACCGGTATTTTTGCAGGGCAGTGTGGTTCATATTTATATGTGCCAAATCTGCAAGAAAAATTACTCACCCAAAGCCCTTCTGCTTTAGCCCTCGAAGCCCTTAAAAAAGGGGATATTGCACCTTTTGGTCACATTGCTGAAAACCAAAAGTTGAATATTTCCTTGTTAGATTATTTTTCGCAGGTGGCCACTAAAATCAAGGATCCTGGTTTACTGCGTATTTTGCTCCATCGCGGATCGACTTGGGACAAAATTGGCTGCTTTGCGGTGAGCAACATCATGCTTGAAATGCAAAAGCATAAAAAAACCATGAAGTTTTTCTCTTTTGTGCATGATGCCTTGCAAGGTAAGAAACCGAATAAATTGATTAAGTGGCAAGTATCCAAAGATTATAAATTTTGTATCGCTCAGCTAGAACGTATTGCTGACGCTAAACGCAATAAACCCGAAACCTATATTGAAACAGTCAATACCGCCATGAGTGAGTTATTTACTCACTTAAATCAATTAATTGCTAAACGCATAGCCAGTGCGATTGATAACCATCAAGGGCTACTGCTTGACAGTTTTTCGACTGAAGAGCTGACGCGTAAACTAGAAATCCCCAGTCAACTCACCGCGTTATTTTTAGGAGAAGGTAAACGCCAAGACAATATGAGTAACGTTAATATGGGCAAGATATTTGATAACTTATCTTTTCCGGTACTCATTAGTATTATCTTGGCAGGCTCAAATCTGGCTTCGACCCGAGTGTTGTATCAAAACCGTGAGTTACTCAATCAATTTGCCCAGCACCTAGGCAAAAATCAACACAGCAAACGCGCCTTGTATTTAACCGATACCTTGTTAGATAAAAACGGTGTTTCAACCTCCTTGTCCGGTAAATTAAAAGAAATTCAAAGAGCCGATTTACCTATCGACTTTCTTATTTGTCATAGTGAAGCACAAGCCGAGTCTCATTTGCATGTGGTTAAACCCATTGCTGAGTTTGATGTGCAACGTTATGGCGAACAACAAATTCGTATCCCCGATATTATGCAAATAGCCCGCATATTTTACGAGGGAGGCTACGACCGGATTGTATGTTCAACAGAAGGACCCATGGCAGTGGTCTCGCTGTTTTTACAACAGATGTTTAATGTTCCCAGTTTTTTCTTTATGCACACCGACTGGATTGATTTTATAAAACATACTACTGACTTGAATCAGTATGAGCGTGACCGAGTGCGCCGTTTAATGCGTGCCTTGTACAATCGCTACGACGGTATTTTTGTGCTTAATCAAGAGCATAAAGCCTGGCTGACTGGCCATGAAATGCAGCTAAACAAAGAGCAAGTGTTTTTGACCGCGCATCATACCCAAGCCCGTGATGTGCAGGTACAACGAGTGCATAAAGACACCTTGTTCCCCGGTGCGACAGAAGACACTCCCGTGCTTTTTATCGCTTGTCGTATCAGCCAAGAGAAAGGCATTTTTGATTTGCCAAAAATTGTGGCCATAGCCAAACAACAACTGCCAGAGCTAAAAATTGTAATTGCGGGCGCTGGCCCTGCAACAGAAAAGCTGAAACAAAAACTGCCTGATGCCATATACCTCGGTTGGCAAAACAAAAAACAATTGGCGGCCTTATATTTGGGCTTAGATTTATTTGTATTTCCCTCGCGTTTTGACACTTTTGGTAACGTTATTCTTGAAGCCTTTGTGCATGGTATGCCCACTATCGCCTATAACTGCAAAGGCCCAAGAGACATTATTCAACATGAGGTAAACGGATATTTGGTGGATGATGTAGAGGCAATGGCGCGGCATATTGTGCAATTTTTTACTGATAAAAAACAACAAGGTGCTATGGGCCAAAAGGCACGTCAACGTGCTAACGACTATCAAGCTGAACCCATTATGCGGCAGTTTTTAACTGACTTGGGCTTAGATTGTCCGGCGGTTTATCATCAACAACGCACGGTTGCCTGATGATGAAAATCCTTGCTCAACCTTTAAGTAAACAAGAGCAGCTTAACTTTTTACTGACGAATCGCATACCCAGGCGCTGGCTGACCTTGTTTATGGGGTGGTACAGTCAAATTCAAAGTCCATGGCTGGCGAAAATATCGATACGGGTGTGGCAGTGGTTTGCCGAAGACTTACGTTTACAAGACGCCAAACAGCAAGAATTTAATAGCCTTGGTGAGTGTTTTACTCGTCAGCTTAAAGATGGACTGCGGCCAATCAATCAGCAATCTGACATTGTAGTCAGCCCCTGTGATGCCATTGTAGGAGCGTGTGGCCGAGTAGAGGGTAATCGTGTGTTTCAAGCCAAAGGCTTTCCCTATGAGTTGAATGACCTCATCCCCGATGTACGTTTGGCGCACAAATACCGCAATGGCTTTTTTGTGACACTGCGCTTGAAGTCTAGTATGTACCATCGTTTTCATGCCCCCGTTGATTGTCAAGTAAAGCAGGTTAATTACATCTCTGGCGATACGTGGAACGTAAATCCTGTCGCCTTAAAACGGGTTGAAAAGCTGTTTTGTAAAAACGAACGTGCGGTTATTGAACTACTACTGGGCGACAAATCAAGCAGCATTACCTTAGTGCCCGTTGCCGCGATTTTGGTGGCGAGTATGAAGTTTCATTTTTTGCCCAAGGTGCTGGATTTGCGATACAAAGGCCCTAATTTATTGTCTTGTCATGCTCGTTTTAATAAAGGCCAAGAAATGGGCTATTTTCAGCACGGCTCGACCATCATAGTGTTTGCAACAGAGCATTACCAACTGTGTCAGGGGATAGCGCAAGGCAGTCCAATAAAAATGGGTGAAGCCCTATTACAAGGGCACCCAACTTGCCACGGTGACCCATCATCTTTCGCTGATGATGGCGCCTAATTATTTTTAATAACAATACTTATCAAGGAACTAGCCATGACTTTTTTTCAAGAGCTGCAAAAACAACGTTGGGATGACCACCGGTATTATCACCATAATCGTATAAATCAGTTTTTGCATTTACTCAGTGCCAGCTGTTTTTTAGTCAGTTATATATTGGTTTTTTATTACCCGGCGGCCGCTGCCCTTGTCGGTTGGTTATTGGCGATGGTGCTGCGTCAAACCGGGCATTTTTTCTTTGAGCCTAAAACCTATGATGAAGTGAATAACGCCTCGCATGAATACAAAGAAAGCGTAAAGGTAGGTTACAACTTAAATCGCAAAGTGGTGTTATTGTCGATTTGGGCACTAGTGCCTGTTGTGCTATACCTTAAACCTGATTTTTTTGGGGTGTTTAGCCCTGCCACTACGTTTATGGCTTTTATCAACAATATGGCCATTATTTGGTTGGTAGTAGGCTTGGGTGCTATTGCTTTTAGAACCTTGCATTTATTTAAATTAATGGGCCTGCAATCAGGTTTGGTATGGATGACAAAAATTATCACCGACCCGTTTCACGATATTAAAATTTACTGCAAATCACCGTATTTCATTCTCAAAGGTGAGATGTACGACAACATGGACGATTGGTACGAAGAGACCTCGTTTGAAAATAAAGCCTAGGGTGTGTAGCCGCTTGCTGTGTGACTTTTGTTCAGATGTAAAACGTTTTTGAACGCGACGCCAGATTACGGGCCTAGTGGCTTATGGGCAATAAGTCTAAGGTATATTGAGTTGAGGCGGCTATCGAATAGCCGCTTGTTAAGCTCATACCGTGTAAAGGCACTGCACCTTGTCTGATGTTCTGATGGCCAGCCACGTTTTTTCGATGACAAGAGCGTACCTTGCTAAACCGTTTATCAATGTCTTATTTTTTTGTCAGCATTAACTCAGGTACTAAATCAGTAATGTTGGTGGCTTGTATCATGCCTTTAATGTTCGCTATTTCTTGCGTTAAGGTTTTATAACGATGATTCGCAAAACTTTTAATATAGTTAAGTTCATCATGGTAATAGCGGTTAAATTCATTGCGAGTTGGATTCAGTTTTAACTCAAACACGCGCATAATCCTGCCCTTAAATTGAGCGAACTTGATGGTGTTGCCTAACAATTCAGGTGTTAATTCAGCGTTGCGGATCAGCGTGGCTTTTTGTAGCACCTCTATCTTGTCTTGGCGGCTGGTCGAGACCACTAATACCGCGTACTGAGTGCTTCTTTCTTCTGCAGCGTCACGAACCATATGTTGCAGTTCTTTACGTATATCGTGATGATAAAACCAGCCTTTTATGATATTGATATAACTTTGGCCTAACTCTTTATTTTCTTGGAACATGGCCAGTGTTTTAGGAACCGCCACACTACTTATTACCATCCGTGCTTTGTAGGTAGTGTAAAAAAGATTAACCACGGGGGTATTACTTGCGGCTAAATTACGTAAGGCGCGGCTCAAGCCATAGGCCTGCTGATCGCGTCCTTGTACTTTTAGCTGGTCTAATTTATCCAGAATGAAGGCCAGCCAAAAGGTACGTCCGTCGTGATTACTAAAGGCTTGGTTAGACGCTCGCACTACGCCGTCTTTAAACCCTACCACGGTATATTTACAAAGGCGCAAGGCATACTTGGTGTTTCGTTCGGCAAATTCATCAAAACTCACGGTGATAACCGTACCAACATTAAAGTGGGTATTACCGTCAATACGGCAACTCAAACCTAAAGATGAAATGGTTTCAGTAATGGCGTTGCAGCTGGACTTTAAATATGAAATCGTCACTGATGTTTGATAGTAAAACCTGTCTTCAGCTCGGCCATCATTGGTCTCAGGCATAATAGTTTGGATATTAGATGCTAGGCTACTGTGCGGTTTAAATACATCCTCAACCCTTGGCTTGTAAGGCTGGTCAGTAAAAGTCAGGCTGGCTAACACTTTTGCACTTACGGGTATGAGGCTTATTAAGCGCTCAAATTGACTGACAATGTCTTCTGCTTTTTTCGAATATCGGTGGATGCGCTGTGTGCCATAGTTAACTTGGGCTTCTTCCGGTATGGTGGAATTTAACAGGGCACGCTCTGTTTCAACATCATCCATCTGCAGTTTAAATAGTCGTGCACTGACACTGCCTTTAAAGTGCTGCAACAGCGAATAAATCTCAGCCTCTTTTTTAATAATAGTGCTGAAAAAAACCACTTTTTGACTTTGTTTTTGTTTTAGGCGTACAACAAAATAATAACAGTGCTGATGATCGATTAAATAATCAATAACTTTATCTTTGGCCAGTAATGCGCAAAGGAAGTTGGTTTCAGAAAAAACAAAGGGCTGAATACTCTGGCGTTTTATGTCGCTCAATACATGGGTGATGATATTTTGTTCGTTGGCAAACAATACTAAGGCATCTGTTAAATCAATATAATATTGTTCATAGCCTTTGCCTTGAGCAGAGGTGTAAATGGTATCCAAATCAACTTTGTATTTATGTTTATGACTAAAAATGAGGTTTTTAACATAATGACTAAACTCATCATTCGCTTCAATATTTTCCAGCTTTAACATTGAATCAAATAAATCGCTCTTTGGATTGGGTTTGCACACCATGACTTTGTAAATAATCATGTTTTGCTTGAAGACCAATTCCTTTTCAAGATCATCAAAGGTGATGATCACTAATTGCCCGCGTTTAAATTTAGTAGGGGCTTTAATTTTTAAACCATGGTGACTGATGTTAGAGGTGACGACGGGTAAACCATCTTTTAACATCTTGGTACGGGGCACAAAATCTATAGCCACATCAGCGTCGGGTAGGCAATACAATGTGGCAGAAATCGCTAGATTCATGCGCTCTTCACTGCGGTATTCTGTTTCGTTAAATCTAACTAAGTTGATGTCACGTTCATTTAAACGCTGAGATAAGGCTAAATCTGCTTTGTTTTTCTCAAAATTAGATTTAACGCTTTCGTATACGCCTATGGTGTAAGTGTCATCGAAGCGTTTGATTTCATCCAACAACAGCCGTTTTGAACTGATATCAATAAAATGCGTGGTACCCAATAAGTCAAAGCGATCGATAACCAAACCATCTTCTTTGTAGCGTAAATCGATTGGGCGATCACATTTTATCCAAAGATGATCAACTTCGCGGATTAATTTTTGGACTAAGGCAGGGGCTAAACCACTAAACAGACCCTCAGTTTGCATGAGTTTTCTAAGCGTCTGAGGTTTGGTGTATTTAATTCTTTCTAGCAGCTCAAAATACTGTTTGTCGTCTACGTTATTACTGCTCAACTCTGCATTCCGTTTATTAAGTCAATCAACTGGCTAGTATCCAACCGATACCTTACACCTACATTTGTAATACAACCTAAATATATTAACTAAGTCCATAGCACAATGCTTATTGACTAACGAGTCAACTTTATCATGTTCCCTAATGAATTCAATCGTCTCTTTAATCTAAGACTTTCAATTTAAACCCGTATTTTTACCTTGTCTGGCGTATCAAATATAAAACGGCGCTACCTTACTCATTATCTTCGCTTAATCGTGTAAGTGAGAGATAATTTGGAAAAACTATTGAAAGGACGGTCACTTAATTTCAACGTGTATTCGTACTACAGTGTGGGCAAGGTCAAACAGGTAAAGACTTTGCGTTAAAAACGGAGGTTTGTACACTGGTGCTGACTATCAATTGCTCAAGCTTGTCATATACCTTTTAAAGATAAGCCTTCAGTTCATTTTGGATTAAGTCTATTTAGGATGAAAACAGCGGTGGATGCGATGAATTAACTTTGAATAACAGGGTATCTCGCTGATAGTATGCGATTAAGTTGCAGTCTGTCACCAACAGGAAAATCAATGAGATTCACCCACCTTTGTATTTTACTTTTTACTTTAAGCTTCTTTGGGCTATTTAATCCCACATTTGCACAACAAAGCAACTCCCCATTGTCGGCCACCGACTACGACCAAACGATTCCCACGCATACCCAAGTACTTGGCTATAAAGTGGGCGAGCGCATTACTAATCATAGCGATATGTTGCGCTTTTTTGAGGCATTACAACAGGCCGCACCACAGCGCATTAAGGTGTTTGAATATGCGCGTTCTTGGGAAGGGCGTAAGTTGATTTATGCAGTGATTGGCTCAGCAGAGAACATTGCTAAGCTAGATGAATTTGCAATTAAGATGCAAAAACTCGCAGATCCTCGCGTAACGAACGAAAGAGCCGCTAAACAACTAATTGATACCCTGCCGGCTTCTGTGTGGTTAGAACATGGCGTTCATGGAAACGAAATTAGTAGCACCGATGCTGCGATGATGACCGCTTATCATCTGTTGGCAGCGCCCAATGACCCACGCAATAAAAAGATCCTTGCCAATACCTTGGTGTTTATCGACCCCTTGCAAAACCCAGATGGTCGCACCCGTTTTACTAGCCGGTATTACGCAACAGTTGGCATGAGTCATAGTGGCGACCGTTTAAGCGCAGAACAAAACGAGCCATGGCCGAACGGGCGTAGCAATCACTATTTATTTGATATGAACCGAGACTGGTTAGCAATAACCCAACCAGAAACTGCCGGTAGAGTAAAACTACTCAATCATTACAAACCGACAGTCGTCATTGACTTGCATGAAATGGGCGGCGACGAAAGTTACTTTTTTCCGCCTGCGGCTGAGCCAATCAATCCGCACATGAGCAAAGCGCAATTAGAAAACACCGCGATAATCGGCAAAAACATAGGCCGTAATTTTGATCAGCACGGTTTTGACTACTTTACCCGTGAAATATTCGATGCGTTTTATCCGGGCTATGGCGACAGTTGGCCCACCTTCTATGGGGCATCGGCGGCAACTTACGAAGTCTCCTCAAGTCGTGGTGAGTTATATCGCAAAGCTAACGGCGAAACCATGCACTATATCGATACCATCGAACGGCACTTTGTGGCGTCAATTGCCACAGCCGAAGCCGTCGCTGACAATCGTGAAAAGATTCTGCATGATTTTTATCGTTATCAAGAAAACGCCATTATTGAAGGTAAAAACGACAAAACGGAAAGGGTATTTATCATGCCAAATGTGCGTGATAAAGCAGGTACCCATCGCCTAGCTACTTTAATGGCCCAGCATGGAGTGGAAGTAAAACAAGCTAGCAAAGATTTTAGAGCCTGCGGAGTTAATTATGCTACTGGCGCATATTTTATTGATACTGCACAGCCTCGTGGACGTTTTGTTAAAACAACGTTTACCTCGCAAGTGGATATGTCAGACGCTTTTATAAAAGAGCAAGAACGCCGCCGGGCGCGCAAACTTAACGACGAAATTTATGACGTTACCGGTTGGTCGTTACCCTTGATGTTTAATATCGAGACTAATAGTTGCGGTAAAGAGGTCGATGTTGCCAGTACCCCAGTAAACGCCAATACGGCACTGCAAGGTGAAGTGCTCAATCCAAGCGCTAAAGTCGCGTACTTAGTGCCTTGGGGCGACATGGCTGCAGGTCGGTTTCTAACGGGGGCCTTGCAAGCTGGATTAAGGGTTAAAAGTGCTGATAAAGCCTTTGTGCTTGATAATAAAAATACCTACCCAGCAGGAACCTTGATTATTGAAGTGAAAGCCAATGATAACAACGTGGCCAAGCAAGTAAGTGAACTTGCCATGCAAACGGGTGCTAAAGTTGTTGGGGTAGATAGCAGTTGGGTAACCGATGGTCCAAGCTTTGGTAGCGGTTATACCGTTGCAATGCGTGCGCCTAATATTGCGATGGCATGGGATGAGCCAACCAGTTCATTAAGTGCCGGCAATACTCGTTTTGTTATAGAACGTCAATTTAATTACCCCGTCACGGCCATCCGTTCTAACCGCTTGGCCAGTGCTGATTTAAGTCATTATCAAGTGCTCGTTTTACCCTCCGGTAATTATGCCCAAGCCTTAGGTAAAGCCGGTGCAGAAAACATTCAGGCATGGGTAAATCAAGGCGGTGTGTTGCTGACTATTGGCAGTGCCACCCGCTTTGCTGCTCAAGCAGATATTAATTTGCTTGATGTGCAACGAGAAAATTTGTTTAAAGAAGAGGCCGCAGTTAAGACAGAAGATAAAAAATCAACGGTAGCTGGTAAGTTGATTAAGTCAAAAGCTGAGCTGATTAAAGCCACTGAAAACAATGACGAAAGTCCTGATTATGTCGCGGGTATACTGGCAAATGTTGAAGTGGACCAAGAGCACTGGTTAACTGCAGGCGTGAATCCTAAGCTGGTTGCAATGGTCGTAGGTAATAGTATTTATAGTCCGATAAAACTGGCCTCTGGGAAGAATTTGGCGTGGTTTGCCGATGAGAAAAACGTATTAGCCAGTGGATACTTATGGCCTGAAGTGACTCAGCAGTTAGCCTACAAACCCTTCTTAATTCATCAGCCCAGTGGCAAAGGTATGGTCATCGCCTTTACGCAAGAGCCCACAAGCCGTGCTTATTTAGACGGTTTGAACGTACTATTGATGAACAGTATTTTTAGCGCGGCAGCGCACGCAGCGCCTTTGCGTTAAGTCTGACTTGTTGTCTCCTAAATAGGCCACGTTAATTCGTGGCTTTTTTTATGGGCTAAGTGACTGTGCAGCGGGTGGCGTAAATTTTGTTAAAACCGCCTAATTTATTGGTTCAATTAGCTAAAAAGTAGCCACTTGGATGACTACTATTCTGTGGGATTATTTAATATATAATTAAATCAAAGACTTAAATTTTGGTATTAGAGTTGCTCTATCACTCGAAATTCATTAGCGGTGGTTACATAAAACGTCACATTTTGTGAGTGTCAACGCCGCGTTAAAGGAGTGTGATTATTAAAACCCTAATGTTTAAATCAATTGTGTCGGTGTGTTTATGTTTGGTCAGCTTAGTGTCCATAGGGCAAGATAAGCCTCTACTTGGGAATGACGCGCAAATTGAGCAATGGCTAAAAGCGAACAGTATTCCTACCTTAGGTCTTGGCGTCATCAAACACGGTCAGTTGCAGCAGGTTAGAGTCTTTGGTGAGCTTGAACCCGGCAAAGCCGCGCCTTTTAATACCATTTTTAACGTTGCCTCCTTAGCTAAGCCTATTACTGCCATGGTGACGTTAACATTAGTTAGTAAAGGTGAATGGCAACTAGACGAGCCCCTTTTTACCTATTGGACCGATCCTGATGTGGCCGCCGATCCCAGAAGTAAACTACTCACCACTCGACATATTTTAAGCCACCAAAGTGGTTTTCCCAATTGGCGTTACATGAATGAGTCGAATACCTTAGATTTTAAATTTTCTCCTGGCACTCAATATCAATACTCAGGCGAAGGCATGGAGTACCTCCGAAAAGCCTTAGAAAACAAGTTTGGTAAAAGTTTAAATGCGCTGGCCAATGACCTAATATTCACCTCTTTGGCGATGACTGACACTCAGTACGTATTTAATTCACAAATCGACCCAGCCAGAGTGGTGCAAGGTTACGATACGCAAGGTAAGGCCTACGAAACGATTAAACATCAAACCGCCAATGCTGCTGATGATCTGCTAACTAGCGTTGCAGACTATGGTAAATTTTTGGTCAATGTTTTAGCCGGGGCGGGTCTGTCTGACAGTGTGTATCAGGATATGATTTCTCATCAAGTTGCTAGCACCAAGGGTAAGCACTTTGGCTTAGGCTTTGAAATTTATGATTTAGCTGATGGTGAATATGCGCTATCTCATGGTGGGTCAGATTATGGTGCGCAAACCATCGTATTTATCTTGCCAAAAAGCAAAGAAGGTTTAATTATTTTCACCAATGTAGATGAGGGTTACAAAGTCTATGAGGCCTTACTCTTGCATTACTTAGGTAAAAAAGGCGAGCAGATTATGCAAATTGAAATGTCTGAATAGTGCAGGTATGTGATGATTGGTAGCAAGATTGAAAAGGCGCTAGCCACGTTGTTCTGTGTGGCTAACGCATTGTATCGAGGTGCTTATTTTACTTGGGTAACAAAGTCTTCAGTTGAGCGGCGTACTTTTTTCAAGTTAACCAACCAGTCGCCTTCGTCGGCGCGGTAGCCAAGTGGTAATAGCACCACCGAGCGCAATCCACGCGCTTTCAAGCCTAAAATTTCGTCTACTTTATCAGGGCTAAAACCTTCCATTGGCGTGCTGTCTACTTTGACTTCAGCGGCAGCAATTAGGGCTGAACCTAGCCCGATATAAGCTTGGCGAGCTGCATGTTGATAGTTAGTTTCTGCATCACGTTGCGGATAAGTATTAAGTAGCATTTGGCGATAGTTCTCCCACCCTTCGTTTTTAAAGCCACGCTCTTCATTCACTAAATCAAACATTTCATTGATGCGTTCAGTCGTGTAGTTATCCCATGCTGCAAACACTAATAGGTGTGAGCCATCAGTGATTTGCTTTTGGTTCCACGCGTGGGGCACAATTTGCTCACGCACTGCGGGATTTGTAACCACAATAACTTCGTAAGGCTGTAAGCCGCTAGAGGTCGCGGTTAAACGGATGGCCTCTAAAATAAAATTTACGTTTTCTTCGCTGACAACTTTTTCAGGATTCATTTTTTTAGCGGCATAACGCCATTGCAAGTTTTGCAATAATTCAGACATGTAAGGCTCTCTGTTTGATTAATAAAAAGTAAACTAACTCGCTATTACGAGATAAAATTGGATTAGTTCATCGTGGTAAGTGATGTAGGCGAGTCAGACAATTATCAACTCAAACTGATAAATTCTTTTTATTTACGGTGAGTTAAGTGCTGGGTTGATGTGGGAAAATTCGTTGCGAAATATGTCAAAAGGGAACCCTCAGCCATTTTTAATATCCATATTCTTCGTTCGTACACTAAGATAACGCTGTATTTTTAACAATCTATTAAGGCTCTACTATGTTAACACTTTATGGTTCAACAACTTCTCCATATGTCAGACGCTTGCGTATTTGGTTGGCCAATACTCAGCATGATTTTGTTAATTTGAAAATTTATGAGCAACCTGATCGTGAAAAATTGATCTTGCTTAATCCAAGCATGAAAGTCCCTTTTTTGATTGATCAACAAGAAGGAAGCAGTCAAACCGTGCTGGATTCACGCGCTATTTTTCATTACCTCAGTGAAAAACTGGGCCGCCCCAAATTAAGCTGGGATCAAGAAAATCAGCTTACGCTTATTGATGCGGTAAACGACTCATTAGTGCAAATGTTTTTACTGGCGCAGTCGGGCATTAAAGCAGATGAAAATCTGTTGTTTTTTAAGCTACAAAAAGAGCGAGTCAATGCAGTACTCATCGAGCTAGATGAGTTGGCTTCGCTAGGATTGTTCAAAAGTTGGAATTACCCCGCCATGTGTCTGTTTAGCCTAATTGATTGGATAGAATTTAGAAGTTTGCATAACCTTAAAGGGCTGACTGAACTATTGGCTTTTCATGAAAATAATGCCCAGCGCATTGAAGTCACGGCAACTGACCCCAGAAAGTAGCTTTAGTGATAATATACCTGCCATCGTATTAATAGTGTGGAAATGAAAATGAATCAACAGCAACAAACCGAAGCGCAAGCAGCTGCTTTTAGACAACTCGTTAAACATTTTGACGAAAACAAAGATGTACAAAATATCGACTTAATGAATTTGGCTGACTTTTGTCGCAATTGCTTGGCTAAATGGTATATGGCTGGAGCACAAGAGCAAGGCGTTGAGTTGGATTATGATCAAGCCAGAGAGGCCATTTACGGCATGCCATTCGCACAGTGGAAAGCGCAATACCAACTGCCGGCTACTGAAGAACAGCTCGCTTTATTCAACGCACGTGAAGCGGCTAAGAAAGACAAATAATTATCACAGTGAGAATCTTTGCCATGCTCAGCAAGACAAAGATTCTCGGTATGCCCCCGCTTAAATAGCCATTGGTTTAAAAGGCAGGTCGCGGTACCGTTTACCAGAAGCGG
>NZ_JANQVQ010000133.1 GCF_030730205.1 Paraglaciecola sp. | reverse complement strand
TTTACTTAATACCGTTCGGAGTCGCCATGTTAGTCAAACCTCGCTGGATCAATCTAGTGATCGTAGTTGCCATCTTATGTGTTGGCTGTGCAGCCATTGCGCGTTTTGATTTAAACCGTTTATACGGTGAGGCCAAACCAAGCAATCGTGAGGTTAATTTAAGCGAACCACTACCAGAACTGAAGTTTGACGAGGTCAACGCTGTGATAGAGAGCCGGTGCGTGGTGTGCCATGCCTGCTACGATGCGCCTTGCCAACTTAAAATGACGTCGACACATGGTATTGAGCGTGGAGCCAATAAAGACAAAGTATACCAAGGTTCTCGCCTGCTTGCGGCGCAACCAAACCGTTTGTTTGTTGACGCAATTGAGACTCAGGAGTGGCGCGAACGAGGTTTTTTTCCTGTGCTGAATGAGCGCCAGCAAAGTGTTGAAGCCAATACACAAGCCTCGTTGTTAGCGCGCATGTTAATGCTGAAACAACACCATCCCTTGCCTGCCAGCAAGTTACTAAACGAGCAATTTGATGTCAGTTTAAATCGCACTCAAGAATGTCCAACTATCGAAGAGTTTGAGCGGTATGAAAATAATCAGCCGCTTGCTGGTATGCCCTATGGCTTACCTGGCATAAACGCAAAAGAACATAATGTATTAATCAACTGGATAAAAAATGGCGCAAATATGCCAGCTGATTTTACGGTTTCAACTGAGCAACAGCTTGAAATCGATAAGCTTGAGGCGTTTTTAAACGCTGACAATCTTAAAATGCGTTTGAGTTCGCGTTATATATACGAGCACTTATTTACCTCGCATTTGTATTTTAGTGAACATCTAGAGCCCAATACGCACGCACAATTTTACAACTTGGTGCGTTCAAGCTCGGCGCCGGGCACGCCGATTAAGGTCATCGCAACACGGCGTCCATTTGACGATCCGCAAGTTGAACGAGTGTATTACCGCTTACTGCCAGTTAGGTCAACCATCGTCAATAAAACCCATCAACCTTATGCCATCCATGAGGAGTTGATGAGCAAATGGCAAAGGTGGTTTGTGGACGCGGCCTATCAAGTTGAGTCATTACCTAGCTACGAGCCAGAAGTGGCTGCCAATCCATTAACTGCATTTACGCAGTTACCCGTCAATGCACGTTATCGCTTTATGTTAGAGCGGGCTGAAAACACCATAATGGGCTACATCAAGGGGCCCGTGTGTCGCGGTCAGGTGGCGTTAAACGTTATAAACGACCATTTTTGGGTGTATTTTTTAAAGCCAGAATTAGCGGATTCTCCCGATGTAGAAGCCTTTTATCTGGCGCAAAAAGACAATCTGCGATTGCCTGCAGAACATGAAAGCACTGCTTTTGCGCTTAATTGGATTGAGTATGCCGAGCGGCAAGGGCAATACCTAAAAGCTCGTCATGCTTTTTTAAACAAAACATTGCAAGGCGGGCAGCATCTGCAGTTAGACGGCCTTTGGGATGGCGAGGGTGAAAATACCAATGCAAGTTTGACGGTGTTTCGACATTTTGACAACGCTACCGTCGTTAAAGGTCTTGTGGGTGAGCCTCCTAAAACGGCGTGGATAATCGATTATGCCCTACTTGAGCGTATCCATTATTTGCTGGTGGCAGGTTTTGACGTATACGGCAATTACGGCCATCAACTGTTAACCCGCTTATACATGGACTTTTTACGTATGGAAGGCGAGTCAAACTTTTTGGCATTGTTGCCACTTGAAACTCGCCGGACTGAAGGGCGCTCTTGGTATCAAAAATCCGGTCAAGAACTGCAAGACTTTATGAACGACTACGCTTTCTCATTTGAGCAGCCTTCAGGTATCACCTTTACCTCAGACAAGCCCAAGGCCGAGCTATTTGAAAAATTACATCAATATTTGAAAAACGTGCAACCTAAGGGCTATGCACTGGCAGACAGTGAGTTGCAGCAGAAAAGTCAGGATATCTTGGCTAAGTTAGGCACTATTAAGGGCCAATCGGCTAGTATTTTTCCTGAAATCACCATGATCATGGTGGAAACTGAAGGTCAGCAAGATGAAATATTTACCTTAATCCGCAACAGTGCACATTTTAATGTAAACAGCCTGTTTGATGAAGAAGATAACCGTGACAAACAACATGACAACATGACCTTAGTGCATGGCTTATTGGGCAGTTATCCCGATGTGTTTTGGCAGGTTAAAGAGGCTGAGCTAAGCACCTTAGTCGCGGCGGCAACTCGGGTTAAAACAGAAAAAGCCTATGCTGCTTTACTAGACCAATTTGGCGTAAGGCGCACGCAAGCTGATTTTTGGCGTTTTAGTGATCGGTTTAATGCGGCGTTCAGGCAACACAGTCCTATCGAAGCAGGCTGGTTAGATTACAACCGCTTAGAAAACCGTTAGGTCGTGTAAACTGCTGAATTAGCACGCAACACTAAGAATCAATGCTAAGCCATTTCAGTGCGATTTCCTGCGCTTTAAATTGATTTAGGTCGCGACAGTCATCACTAGAGCTTAGTAGGTGTAAGAGCTATTGTCTTTTGTACTGCGAAGGGCAATACGCTCTTGATATGTCCGGCGAGCGCAGTTTTAAATGCTTAGTTTTACGGCCGGATACGCGCTCGCGCCAGTTTTTAAAGGTATTGCTTTTTAAATGCTTGCGCATCAAATTGATAACAGCGCTTTCATCTAAGCCGTATAAGCGCTCGATAGCGTCAAAAGGAGTGCGATCTTCCCATGCCATTTCAATGACACGGGATACATCAAGGTCTGCAAAAAAGGGGCTTGTCATGGCTCAACTCAAACAGCTAATAATCAATAGTAAGTCCATTACGCAGCACCCCATAATTTGTTCACTGCACAGTGCGTTTTATTTTTTTGCCGCGGTTTCTAATTTAATCGGCGCACTATTGGTTTTTTTCATTGAGTCAATAACCGCTTGGATGCCATCAGTGCGAAGAACTGGGGCAAATTCAGTCTCTTTACTTGATAGCAAGCTGATACCCTCGGCCACAATGTCGTACACCTTCCAATCATCGCTTTCTGGATCAATACGCAGTCTAAAGGCTAAATGAATATCAGGCGCTCCGGGATCTTTGATCAAGGCCTTGATGCTAATATCCTTGTCACTTCCTACATTTCTTGCGGGCTCTAATAACACTTCTTGACTCGTGTAGTATGACAAGGCTACAGCCAAACTGGTGACTAAATATTCACGGAATACTTCAGTGTATTCCGGCACTTTTTCTTTGGGCACCGAGCGCAAATTTTTGCTTAGTACCTTCAACGCGGAGTACTTGTAATAAACGTACGGCATCATCTGTTGCTTGATAATGTCACGTAAAATTTCCGGGTTTTGTTTGATCTTAATCTGCTCAGCCTTAATCTGGCTAAATGTTTTATCCGCAACCGTTTGGAGTAACTGGTATGGGTCGCTTGGGCTGGCAAACACCGAATGGCTTAAACACACACCAACTATAATGCCAAGCACTTGCCTTATAGGCGCTTTCATA
>NZ_JANQVQ010000132.1 GCF_030730205.1 Paraglaciecola sp. | reverse complement strand
TTATAGTGAGTCAAAGAACTTACAAATATATTAGTTTTAACCCTATCGTTTTAGTAAAATCATTTATGGCACTAAGTATAAGGATTTAAAATCGCCAAATAGACCACCGCATCTAGTAAAACCCTTTATCTTCGATAAACTGTTCTTTATTGATTTATGGCATTTAAAAAGAGTAATTATTTTTGTATTCGTTACAAACCTTACACACTTTCGGTTTTCCGGTTCATGCTGCTAATGTTCAACTTGTCACTTCTTTGCAAGATATTCAACAGAATTGGCAAGAGATAAAGCGCCAACATCATTACATTCTCGGTGAAGGTAGCAATACGGTATTTTTAGAGAATTTTTTAGGTAGCATCTATAAAATTGCGATAAAAGGCATTTCATTACGCGAAACAGATCAGGATTTTATACTTAAGGTCGGTGCAGGAGAGAATTGGCATCAATTGGTGGAGTGGTGTCTGTCGCAGGGTATTGCTGGCTTTGAAAATTTGGCTTTAATCCCTGGTACTGTGGGCGCCGCTCCTATTCAGAATATCGGTGCTTATGGCGTTGAAGTTGAGCAGTTCATAACAAGCATTGAGTACCTTTGTTTAGCCAGCGGCACAATTAAAACTATAGCACATGCAGATTGTGAGTTTGCCTACCGAGATAGTATTTTCAAACAGGCCTTAGCCGGACAGATTGTTATTGGTTACGTTACGTTTCGTTTATGTAAAAACTGGGTAGCCAATGCTAACTATGCAGAGTTACGTGAATTACCGAAACCTACTGCACAAGATATATTCAATAAAGTAGTGCAAGTGCGCCAATTGAAGTTACCCGATCCCCGAAAGGTGGGTAATGCAGGCAGTTTTTTTAAAAACCCGATTATCGATAAAGCGCTGTTCGAATATTTACAGCAACGATACCCCTCGTTACCTAGCTATCCTATTGATTCACAGAAAGTTAAAGTCCCCGCAGCGTGGTTCATTGATACGCTTGGGTTTAAAGGCCGGTCGGTGGGTGGGGTGCAATGCCATGTTAGTCAACCTCTGGTACTCACTAATAATGGGATGGGCAACGGCGATGAACTTCTACGCTTAGCGCGACAAATAAAGCAAGCTGTTAAGGAGCATTTTTTAATTGAACTTGAAAATGAAGTGCAGTTGGTGAGCAACACTGGGCTCATCCGTGTTTGAGTTAAAGGTGATTGAGAACCGAGTATGACTAATAAAAACACGGCTACTGATGTAATCAGAACTCATATTGTTCAACAGTTAGCGAAGGGTGAGTTTTGCTCTGGTGAAACACTTGGTGAGCAATTAGGTATTTCAAGGGCTGCTGTCTCTAATCATATAAAGTGCTTGGCAGAATTGGGGCTTGACATATATAGCGTTCAGGGCAAAGGATATCGTTTAGCAAATGAACTAACTTTACTTGATAAGCATTCTATTTTAAGTCATATCAACCAGCTTGAAAATGTTCCTTTGTGTGTACTAAACGTTATTGACTCTACCAATCAATTTATCAAAGAGCAGCAAGCACATTTGCCGAATGGTTTTGTGTGTTTAGCAGAGGCACAAACGGCGGGACGAGGACGGCTGGGACGAACATGGGTATCGCCTTATGGAGCTAGTATGTACTTGTCTATGCAATGGAGTTTTGCTGCTGGATATCAAGCAATTGGCGGGCTAAGTCTAGCAGTAGGTGTCGCGATAGTAGGAGCGCTAAATAGAATAGGTTTACAAGACGCTCAGCTTAAGTGGCCTAATGATATTTACGTATTTGGGAAAAAACTTGCTGGTGTATTGATAGAAGTTGAAGGGCAAATCGGAGGGGCATGCCACTGTGTAATTGGCATTGGCGTTAATGTTAGTTTACCCGAATCGGTGACACAAATAGATCAGCCCTACATCGATATAAAAACTGCTACTAACCAGCCTATTGACCGAAATATATTTGCTGCGATTTTGATTGAAGAGCTGACGAGTACTTTAGCGCAGTTTGAAGTAGCAGGGCTGAGCCCCTTTATTGAAAAGTGGCAGGCGGTGGATGTTTATGCAAATAAGCCTATTGATCTTATTATCGGCCAAAAAATCACTACGGGTATCGCCCGAGGAATAAATTCAAGTGGGGCATTATTAGTGGAAACAAGTAGCGGTATTCGCGCATATCAAGGTGGAGAAATAAGTGTTAGACCAGCTTAGCTATCTCCTTATTGATATTGGCAATAGCAGAATTAAATTCGCTTGTGTTCAGTCATTCAATGATGAATTAAGTGTAAAGCATTGCACTGAGGTGAGCGAATTAGAGACTATCATCGAACAAAGTAAAAAAGTGCTAGTTGCATCAGTTGGCAAAATTGGTTTAGTCGAAGAGATCCGTCAGATATGCACTAAGCACAATGTTGAGTGCTTTGTTGCCGCAATCCAAAGCCAACAATTCGGTATTACTTGTGCCTACAAGCAGTTTGAAAATTTAGGGATTGACCGCTGGTTGGCTGTATTGGCAGCACGTTCGATAACATCAGATGCAGTGGCAGTATTAGACTTAGGTACTGCAAATACCTGTGACATCGTGGTCGGTAATCAGCATATTGGAGGGTGGATTGCACCAGGATTTAGCCTAATGAAACAAAGTTTGTTGACCAACACGCAAAAAGTTTTTGCCGATGCAAGTTTACCAGAATCGCTCGAAGTAGGCACAACGACTCCTAGCTGTGTTAACAATGGGTGCTTGAGCGCGATACATGGTTTTGTCGCTATGGCTGAAAAATATCTATCAAATTCCTGTTCAGAGTATAAAATTTTTGTGACAGGTGGCGACCAATCACTTTTATTTTCAATAAAAAACTCTCATTTACGATTTTTTCCTAATTTAGTTTTACTTGGTTTGCAGCGTTTCATATAAAAATTATTGAATTGAGCAGCGGTTTTTTGCCGTTTTATGCATGAAAATCAATCAGTCCGTTGTAATTTTGAGCAAACGATACAAAAAGTGTATTTTTTTTAAAAACAGCTATTGCACGACCTGAATCATTACTCTAGAATGCGCCCCTCTTGATGTCGTGCCGACTTAGCTCAGTTGGTAGAGCAACTGACTTGTAATCAGTAGGTCACCAGTTCGATTCCGGTAGTCGGCACCATCAATCTCTGGAGGGGTTCCCGAGCGGTCAAAGGGATCAGACTGTAAATCTGACGGCTCAGCCTTCGAAGGTTCGAATCCTTCCCCCTCCACCACTTTTTTTGCATGAGGTGGCTAGAGAATTAAGATGTGCGGGCATCGTATAATGGCTATTACCTAAGCCTTCCAAGCTTATGATGTGGGTTCGATTCCCACTGCCCGCTCCAATCAGTGCTGATATGGCTCAGTTGGTAGAGCGCACCCTTGGTAAGGGTGAGGTCGGCAGTTCGAATCTGCCTATCAGCACCACTTCTCTCCCCAGCTCAAGAACAAAATTTTTTACTACTATTTGCTGGGGAATAAACAATGGCAAAATCAAAGTTTGAACGTACTAAACCGCACGTAAACGTAGGTACTATC